>JADHMO010000001.1:0-300000 GCA_016779995.1 Flavobacteriales bacterium | reverse complement strand
ATCCCAAATTTAGAAGGTATAAAAGGCGTACTTCCATTACTTGGAGTTTGTTATGGCGCACAACATTTAGCTAAGGTCAGCGGGGGAGAAGTATTGCCCTCAAAAATTAGAGAATATGGTAGAGCCAATCTTTCTTTTGTCCATTCATCTAATCCGCTTTTGGAAGGTATTTCTGAAGGTTCACAAGTATGGATGAGCCATGGAGACACCATAACAACCTTGCCTGAAGGGTTTGAAATAATCACTTCAACTAAAGACGTGCAAGTAGCTGGTTACCAAATAACTAAAGAAAAAACATTTGCTATTCAATTTCATCCTGAAGTCTATCATTCAACAGACGGAAAACAGTTGCTTTCAAATTTTTTAGTTAACATTTGTGAGTGTGCTCAAGACTGGACGGCAGAATCATTTGTGCAACGAACAGTTGAAGATTTGAAAGCCAAATTAGGTAACGATAAAGTGGTTTTAGGATTGTCTGGAGGAGTGGATTCAACTGTTGCTGGTGTGCTATTACACAAGGCCATTGGTGCTAATTTATACTGCATATTTGTTGACAACGGTTTACTTCGCAAAAATGAATTCGAAAATGTATTGGAACAATACAAGGGTATGGGTCTAAATGTCAAAGGTGTTGATTCTAAAGAACGCTTTTATGAGGTTCTAGATGGCCTAAGTGATCCCGAAGCTAAACGAAAAGCTATTGGCAACAAGTTCATAGATATTTTTGATGATGAAGCACACCTAATTGAAGATGTTAAATGGTTGGCACAAGGAACAATATATCCTGATGTTATAGAATCTGTATCTGCTACTGGAGGGCCTTCAGCTACTATCAAATCTCATCATAATGTAGGTGGACTTCCAGATTTTATGAAGTTGAAAGTGGTTGAGCCCTTAAATACATTATTTAAAGATGAAGTAAGGAGAATAGGTCGTTCTATGGATATTGATGAATCTCTTTTAGGAAGACACCCTTTTCCTGGTCCTGGTTTGGCTATTCGTATTCTAGGAGACGTAACTAAAGAGAAAGTTAGAATTTTACAAGAAGTTGATCATATTTTTATATCCTCACTAATTTCAGAAGGTCTGTACGATAAGGTTTGGCAAGCTGGTGCTATCTTCTTACCTGTACAATCGGTTGGGGTAATGGGTGATGAAAGAACCTATGAAAATGCAGTAGCTTTGAGAGCTGTAGAATCCACAGATGGAATGACAGCCGATTGGGTTCATTTGCCCTATGAGTTTTTAGCGAAAGTATCTAACGACATTATCAATAAAGTCAAAGGTATTAACAGAGTGGTTTATGATATCAGCTCTAAGCCACCAGCTACAATAGAATGGGAATAATAAAAAGAGATTTTGAAAGTTAAATTATTTATGACTAAGTCGGCAATTTGTATAGTTTTATTCAGTGTCTTTAGCACTTTTTTTGCTGAGGCTCAGCAGGATACAATTATTGACAATAAACCTTTTGCTATACATGTTGTTCAACCTAGAGAAACGCTATATGGCATTTCGAGACAATACAATGCTGAATTAAATGATTTAGTAATATCTAATCCAGCGGTTATTCAAGGTTTGCATGTTGGTTTCAAATTATTAGTTCCTTTACGTCACACCATAGTAAAACCAATTGATAATAACACAGTATCACAGTCAACAAAGCCTATCAGTTCGGAAACTCTTTCCAAAAAAATCATAAATAATGCGGATTTTCAGATTTCAAATCTCCCAACTTATGAGCTAGATACTACAAAAATTAAAGTGGCTTTGTTGTTACCTTTTTATTTGGATTTAAACGATTCTCTAAAAGTTAATAATAACAATAAGAATTTGGTTTATCCCAAGTCAAAAGTAGCTTTAGATTTTTATTTTGGTTTTCAACTAGCTATAGATAGTTTAACTGAATTGGGATACAATATTGACTTGATGGTGTTAGATGTACCAAATGACTCTGTTTTTGAATCCATACTTACCTCTAACGTATTGTATGATAGGGAATATATTTTTGGACCAATATACATTAGGCAGTTCGAAGAATTAGCCAAATTTTATGGATATGATACCAAAAAGAAACTCATTTCTCCTTTGTCTTACATGAGTGTAAAAAATAAGTATTTGAATATTTATCAATCGGTTCCTTTGTCTTACGTTCAAATTGACGCATTGATTGATTATCTTTTGCTTAATAATACTAGCGATGAATTAATATTACTGGGACAGGACGGAGAAGATGACCTTTTTTCTTATGCTAAAAAGAAATTGAGTTTGCAAATAATGAATAGAAGATGTCAGGTATTTACTTTCGATGAAAACCAATTGTCTGATAGGGATTTATTAAAAAGTAAATTAAAATCGGATAAAAATATTATGATTATCCCTTCAAATGACCGCTCGTTTGTCAGTAGGTTGCTACCTACTTTAGGAAGTATGGAGGATACAGTGTTTACTATTTATGGGCTCAATACATGGAATAGGTTCGATAATTTAGATTATTATGATTTGGTGAATCTAAATGTTCATTTACCGTCAATCTTTATGAACGATAACAGTCAGTTTTACTCAGATTTCGTTAATAATTATTATCAAAGGTACTTCTCTTATCCAGAGAAGTATGCTTATTCAGCTTATCAACAGTGTCTATACTTCTTATCTAGTGAATTCAAAGGTCTTCTCGATTTTGAAACTTTTCCAAATACTTCTTTTAAATCCAACACCAAATTTAATATAATTCGATTCGCCGATTTTGAGCGACTTATAGTGCAATAGCTCTTTTCCTTAGATAACCTTGTTAAGGTTCTATTTGTTATATTTGTACACATAAAACTTAACAAGTACGACATTGAGGTATTTAATTTTAATTGCTTTATTTTTTTGTATTTCTTTTTCAAAGGCTCAAGTTTTTACAGGTGGTGGTGGTAATATCCCTGATGCTACATTTTTTGGACCATCAGCATGGACTAACTTTTATCTCAATGTAAATTCTGTTGGTACAATTAATTGCGATATAAAGGTATGCATAAATATTTCACATAATTACACAGCTGATCTTGATATTAGATTAATTTCTCCCTCTGGAACTATTGTTTATTTATCTACTGATAATGGTGGTTCAGGGGACAATTATACAGGTACTTGTTTTACTATGGATGCAACTACTAATATAACTGCAGGATTCGCCCCATTTACTGGAGATTATGTGCCTGAGGGTAATTTATCGGCTCTTATTGGTCAGAATGCAAATGGATTATGGCGCTTGCAAATAAGAGATGATGATTGGATTATATCAGGGTCACTAAATTCGTGGTCTATTGATTTCACCTGTCAAGCTGATTGTGATGAAGGAGAAGAACAATATACTCTTAATTTATTTGACTCTTTTGGTGATGGTTGGGATCATGGTTCTGGGCATTTGGTGACTATTAATGGAGTAGATTATGGTGGATATGATTTTACTACAGGAACCTTTTTTTCTTATACAATTTGTTTAGATCCAACAGATTGTTTGGATATATCATTTACAGACGGTGGTCTATGGGAATATGAATGTTCTTACAACCTTGTCAATAACTCTGGAGTTACTATCTTTTCTGGAAATCATTTAACTGTTGATCAAACTATTGGAGATTGTGATGTTGAAGGTTGTACAGATCCTGAAGCCTGTAATTTTGAACCTGATGCAAATGAAGACGATGGTAGTTGCTTTTACACGCCTTTAACAGTTGATGATTGCGAAGTGGTGTATTGTGATTCTGAATCAGGAGAACAAGTAGCTAGTCAATTTTTAGAAACAAACATAAATTACCTTACCATCGATATTACAGAAAATGGAGTTATCAATGAGTTATATTATGATATCAACTGGCATAGTCATGGATGGGGTAACATAAATTTTAATGTCAATAATGCTACAATTGCATTGTATGACAATTTTGGTGCATTTGTTCAAAATATTGCAGTAATTGGAAATAATTTGACTATTAATACTTATCAGAACTTCACCAATACAATAAATACTGATATTAATGTTTATGCTGGATATTCAATTCAAGTCTTTATAAATAGTCCTAATTGGGGTGGAGGAACATGGGAATCCTATGTAAATGAAGCTATTATTTCTTTTACTGTCATCACAGAGTATGTAAATGCAGGTAATGATATTCAGGGTTACACATTATGCTATGATGATCCTCCAATAAATTTATTTAATTTTTTAGGCAATAATGTAAATCAAGCTGGTACTTGGTCACCAACTCTTTCAGGAGGTTATCTTGGGACATTTAATCCACAAACCAATACAAGTGATGATTACATCTATACTGTTACAGGAGAATGTTTGACAGATTTTGCTACTATACCAATAACTGTAATAGATGTAGCACCTCCTCAAATTACTTCAAGCGAAGACTTTATTTGTTTTGGATCTTCTTCGTTAGTTACTTATTCCGTTCCTGCCAATCAAGGCTCAAATTATTCGTGGTCTGTGAACGGAGGAAACATAGTAGGTTCTTCAACAACTAACTCCATACAGGTAGATTGGTCAGCAACTCCAGTAAGTACAATTTCTAACGCCGTAGTAATTACAGAAAGTTTTAATGGCTGTAGCAATACTTCCTCATTGGATGCTACCATCATTGCCAACCCAATACCTGCACTAAACATTGATAATACTGAAATTTGTTTGGGGGATTCTATTACTGTTAGTGTCAGTCAAGCTTATAACAATTATGTTTGGACTCCTGCCGATTTACAAAACTCTAATGTATATACTCCAAACTCAACCTCAGACAATCAAATATCTGTTACTATTACTGTCGATGAGGGTTGCTCTACAACTGAGTCTATTGACTTTACAATTTATGATAGCCCAATAGTGAATCTCTCTGCTGAAGTTTCTGAAATATGCATTACTGATTCATTGACGCTTACTTCAAATCCGGGCTATAACGATTATTCATGGACACCAGCTACTATAACAGGAAACACAGATGTCTATTATCCTTCTTCTTCATCAGAAGATATGATTTTTCTTACTGTTACTGGAGAGGGTGGATGTACAAGTACTGATTCTCTTGAAATAGTTATAAATGATTTACCTGTTGTCAACCTCACTATTGACAATTCTGAAATATGTTTAGGAGAATCTCTTATTGTAAATACTAATCCAGGGTATAATAATTACGATTGGACACCTTCAGCAATATCTTCGAATACAGATACCTATGTGCCTACTTCTTTGACAGACAATCAAATTTCTGTAACAGTTACCTCTGACTTTGGGTGTTCATCAACAGAAACTATTGATTTTACAATTTATGATTTGCCTATTGTAAATCTATCAATTGATGATAACGATCTGTGTATGGGTGAATCCTTAGTGGTCAGTTCAAATTCGGGCTATGACAATTACTCTTGGACACCCTCAAGTATTTCTGGTAATACGGATGTCTATTTCCCAACTTCATCATCAGTTGATATGATTTCTTTAACAGTTACAGGAGAAGGTGGTTGTACAAGTTCGGATTCGTTAGCAATTGTTGTTTATGATTTACCTATTGTAAACTTAAGTGTTGATAATTCAGAAATCTGTATTGGGGAATCAATAAGCCTAAATACTAACGCAGGATATAATAACTACGATTGGTCACCCTCGAGCATATCTTCTAATACAGATATGTATACTCCTACATCCTTAACAGATAATCAAATCTCAGTAACGATTACTGGAGATGGTGGTTGTACGTCTTCAGACTCTTTAGAGCTTACAATTTTTGATTTACCTATTGTTGAAGTTTCACTCTCTGATAGTGTGATTTGCTTTGGTGAGTCCATAGCTGTTAATTCCACCTCTGGATACGTGAGTTACGATTGGATACCAACTATTTTAAATACTACAAATCAAATAACACCTGATTTAACAGAAACAAATTATTTTGTTGAAGTAACGGATGTCAATGGTTGTCAATCTACTGATGATGCCAATCTTGTTATTAATCAGTCAACACCAATTGACTTAACAGTTAATGGAAATAACACCACTACAATTTGTATCGGAGAAGAATTAGACTTAGTTGCTTCTTTAGGTTTTGATACATATACTTGGTCAATTCCTAATGTATTATCCAATCAAACAACTTATGTGCCTACTGACCTGAGTGATAATCAATTTTCAGTAATAGGCACCAACCAATTCGGCTGTAATTCAACATCTGCTTTAAATATTACTATCAATAGTATTCCAACTCCAAGTCTAATATCAGTATTTTCAGATAGCGTACAAACAATGCCACAAAGCATTAACCTTTGTGCGGGTGTTTCAGATATTAAATTTTCGTCTAATATTAGTAGTCCTGATAATCCTGTAGAATGGGTTTTTATCAATGGCAATGGAGCTATTATAGAAAATGGTCAAAATACTTCAGAATTGGCAGTCTCTTTTCCAATTGTTGAAGATTATATTTTAGAATTCAGAGAGTATGGTTCTCAAAATTGCTTTACTCCTCAACAAATTGAAGTAAAAGTAAACCCTAATCCTGTTCTTAACGTTAGCTATGTGGAAGATTGTTACAAGGACTCTGTACTTTTCACTAATAACTCTAGTGTTGATACAACGATTCAAAGCGTCTTATGGTCGGTAGATGACTTAAGTTTTGATAGTTACAACTTATCCTATCCGCTAGATAATGATAGTAAAGTTTTTGAGCTTACCATTGTTGATGTATTAAATTGTTCTTCTTCATTATCCACAAGTTTTGTTCCTTCAGATCGTCCTTATGTTGATTTTTATTTTGAGCCTGAGAAAATTACAATTCTTAATCCTGAGGTTTCTTTTGTAAATCTATCCTCGAATGACGATACTATTTTATGGGATTTTGGTGATAATCAAACTTCAGATGAATGGGAGCCCATTCATACCTACGATTCCTTGGGATGGTTTGAAGTTATTTTGAAAGTTCAAAATAATAAAGGGTGCGCTGATTCTATTTCAAAACAATTGTTAGTAGAAAATAACCTGATTTACTATTTTCCAAGTTCATTTACACCAGATGGTGATGGATTAAACGATGACTTTGGAGTGAATGGATTTAGAATTGATAAAATTCAAAATTACCAATTCCAAATTACCAATAGATGGGGTGAAATTGTCTTTTATTCTGAAGATGTTAACGCAAAGTGGAATGGCAAAACATCTCAAGGCAATGATGCTATGCCCGGTAGTTATTTATGGTCAGTTCGTATAGTCGATGAACTAGGAAAAGTGACGAGAAAATTTGGTGATTTCACTTTGATGAGGTAGTTAAAAAAAAATTTGAAACATAATTATTATATCTACGTATACAAGTGTTGTGTTTGTTTAAATTATTTACTTTGCTATTTAACCTATAACTAGTTGTTTTGAGGTATTTATTTGTCATATCCTTTCTTTTCTTATACATATATTCTAACGCTCAATGTGTTGTGGAAGAATCGTATTCTTTAAGTCCCGTAGGTCCCTATGAAATTGGTGATGTTGTGACAGTAGACTATACTTTAAATAGTTTTTATCAGCTAAATATCAATTGGGTAATCGCTTTTCAAATTAATCTTGGTAGTGGTTGGTCTAATCTGAGCCCCATATCAACGCCGGTAAATTCAAATATCAATAATTACTATGGATCTGGATATTGGATTTGGGATTTGCAAAATACTTTTCCTAGCGGATTAGAATTTGGACCAGGCTTTAGATTTATAAATACAACAGGACTTCCAAACTGGGGTTCTTCATCTACTGGTCCATTATCTTTTTCTTTTCAAGTTACTGTTGCTGAATCTTGTTTTCCAGAAGATCTTTACATCAGTATTAATGTATATGGAGATTGTCAAACCGGAGGTTGGAATAATGGAGATTGTTGCTCTGATATAGCATTAGTAAATTATGATGATTCACTTTTTGTCTATTCAAATTTAAATTCTGGATCTGACACTACTATCATATATTGTCAAGAATCTAGTGCGTTTAATTTATTTGATTTTTTAGGTGATGACGTTCAAAATGGTGGCTTTTGGACCCCGTCACTTGCTCAAGGTTATTTAGGTCAGTTTAATCCTTTAGTCAATACCCCACAAGAGTATATCTATACTGTTTCAGATGAATGTAATACGGAGTCATCTAGTGTCTTTTTGAATTTGGATAATATAGAAAGTCAGCCTACAGTTGAATTACAATTTTGTGATAACAATACATACGTAAGTTTATACAGTGCTCTAAACCTGAATAACACTTCAGGTGTATGGCAAGGAACTTCTAATTTATACTTTGGTTATCAAGGGTTTTTTAACCCTCAAGTACAACAGACAGGTTTATACACTTATACTGTCTTTAATGAAAATGGTTGCCAACAAAGTTATCCTTTGGATGTTTCATTAATTGAAGAAAATATCAATGCTGGTAGTGACTATGAGCTTGAAATATGCATTGATGATTCCGCAGTTAACTTGTATGAATTAATCGGCAATCCAGATACAAATGGTGTTTGGTCACCTACTTTGAATGCAAACTATTTAGGTTATTTTGATCCGTCAGCAAACCTTTCAGGAGCTTATACGTACACCATTACAGGGGAGTGTGATACGTATCAATCTCAAGTTAATGTTAACGTCATTGAAGTTATTCCACCACCAATTGTTACGAACTAAAAATTAAAACTACTTAACTAAACTATTTCATTATGAAAAATTGTATTAAAACTCTATTAACAGCTTTTCTATCATTTACGGTTTCAATGGCCTCTTACGCTCAAATTGATACCTTATGTTTTGGTTCTACTCTTGAAAACTATTCTATTACACCTAACGCAGGTTCTACTTATTCTTGGAGTGTTTCTGGTGGTGGAGTTATAATAGGCTCTAGTACTGGCACTTCCATTCAAGTAGATTGGTCTAATGCGCCTTTAGGTATAATAAATAATGCTATTACACTGACCGAAGAACTTAACGGTTGTGAGGCCGACCAGACCTTGAGTGTAGAAATATTAGATAATCCTATACCTAATTTATCTGCTTCAGACCTGTCTATTTGTTTAGGTGAATCAGTAATATTATCTGCTGATGCTGGTTATGATAGCTACAATTGGACTCCTTCATCACTCTCTGGTGCTTCATCTACGTACACTCCAAATGCTATTACTGATGATACTTTTGAGGTTGAGGTCATCGGTGAGGGAGGTTGTTCTACAACGGAAAGTATTGAAATAGAAATTTTTGAACTTCCTTCAGTTGAGGTTTCACTTTCTGATAGTACCATTTGTTTAGGAGAGTCTATCACTGTTAATGCTACTTCAGGGTTTACTTCTTATACTTGGACTAATTCATCTCTTTCCAGTGATCAAACTACTTTAACACCTACTTTGGTCGATACCGAATACAGCGTAAGTATTACCGATGCTAATGGCTGTGAAGCGTCAGATGATGTTACTTTAACAATTAATCAAATTAGCCCTATTGAGCTACTAGTTAACGGAGCTGAAACCACTACTATCTGTTTAGGAGAAACTATCTCTCTTGATGCTACTGATGGATTTAGTTCTTATGTATGGGTTCCTGCTGTGGTAATTGGTGATAATGGTAACTATGTTCCTCAAAACACTTCTGAAACATCATATACAGTGACATCAACTGATTCAGAGGGTTGTCAATCTGTTGATACCATTAACATTACGATTAATAATTTACCTAACCCAGGTCCAATTATTTTTAACTAATTAGAATGCATAGAGTACTTATACTTTTCTTTTTAAAGTTGAGTGTTCTAGGATATTGTCAAAACCTTCAAATCTGTCTTAGCGATAGCCTAGAATACTTTTCTGTTGTACCAAGCTCAGCAACAAATTCGCTTGAATGGGAGTTTGTTTATGGTGATGGTGCAGAAATTGTCGAGGGGCAATTTTCGGATAGTATAAGTGTTCTTTTTTCCAACCCTGGAGATTATATTTTACAATTGCGAGAGTTCGGTTCAACCAATTGTTTTAATGCAGTAGAAATGAATATTTTGGTAAGGCCTAATCCTTTAGCTAGTTTTTTCAGTGATGAGGTGTGTATTTACGATTCCGTAAAATTTATCAATACCTCTATTTCTAGTGATGGTCTACAATCTTCTATCTGGCGTGTTGGTGATGATATAATCGATGCTATTGATTTGAATTATACCTTTAACGAGGAAGGAGAGTACCTTATAGAATTGTCTGTTGTCAGTAATTTAGGGTGTTCTGATATGGAGTCTCTAACATTTAAGATTTCTGATAAACCAATTGCTGATTTTTATCATTATCCTGAGAAAATTACCACTCTAAACCCTATGGTAGAGTTTGTAAATTTATCAACTGAGGGTTTCGTTAGTTGGGATTTTGGAGATGGCTTTTACTCTAATGAATGGCAACCAATTCATTATTTTGATTCGGCAGCTTGGTACGATGTGCAATTGACCTTAGAAGATGAAAACGGTTGCTCAGACTCTATTACGAAGAGTTTATTAGTTGAAAGTGAGCTTATTTTTTACTTGCCTACATCTTTTACGCCAGATGGTGATGGCATAAACGATGAATTTGGCTTAAAAGGATACAATATCGATAGGGTACAAGAGTTTTCTATGGTAATAACCAATAGATGGGGCGAAATTATATATTCTGTAGATGATATCAATCAATGGTGGAATGGCGAGAACCAAGTTGGAAATTTAGCAATGCCAGGCACTTATTTATGGTCTGTTCGTATTAAAGATGAATTAGGTAAGCAGACTAGGCAAATAGGTGAGGTTACTTTGATGAGATAACTATCTTAAATCAATAACATCTACGTTAGGGTAGTCAGCTATTTTAAACACAAAAAAATCATTATTCATTTCTTTATTTGTTACAAATGAATCAATAACGTATTTAAAATGGCTACCTTGTTTGTCAATCATAGTAAACGAGCTAATTTGCATCTTAGATTTATTAATGAATAACTCCACTTTCGTAAAAGGACCACTTTCTTTAGGAAATAAATCGATATGGTAGTTTTTACCGTCTTCTTTCACAAATTTATACTTGTAGCCATTTTCATAAATGGTGAAAATTTTAGATGGATTTAATTCATTTTCTTCATCATCAACTTCTGTAATATTTACTTCATCATCATCTGCAAGGTAAATCCAATTTGTTTCTCCATCACAAATAATTGTTTGTGATTCCATCTCTAGTCTATATGAATCGTCTTTAAGATATAATGTTCCACTTTGTGACTCACTAATATCTGTTACCGTACTAGTAAATGTATTAGTAAATTTTGCCTCTATCGAGGTATAAGATTTAGTCTTATCACTTAGTTTATCTAAAATACTTTTGGCTTTTTGGTCTTGTGCAAAAATTATACAAGGAAAGACAGTGAGGATTAATAATAGCTTTTTCATAATTTAATTTGGGTTGTTTAATTCATTTAATACTTCTTCTAACGCCATTTCATCACGAATTAGTACTTGACGGGCTTTACTTCCTTCAAAAGGACCTACAATTCTAGCTGTTTCCAGTTGGTCAATGATTCTTCCAGCTCTATTGTAGCCTAGTTTTAATTTACGTTGTATGAGTGAAGTAGAGCCAGACTGATGTTGTACGACAACTCGTGCTGCTTGTTCAAACATGACATCTCTGTCATCGAGGTCAGCATCGCTAGTGCCACCCTCGGCATCTCCAATGTATTCAGGTAGTAAAAAGGCTTCGGGATAGGCTCTTTGATTGCCAATGAAATCGGTGATTTTTTCTACTTCTGGAGTGTCGATAAATGCACATTGCAATCGTATTAAGTCACTACCTAGAGAGATAAGCATATCACCACGACCAATCAATTGGTCGGCACCTCCAGCATCTAGAATTGTTCTAGAGTCAATTTTTGAGGTAACTCTAAAAGCTACACGTGCAGGGAAATTGGCTTTAATGATACCTGTAATAACATTTACTGAAGGGCGTTGAGTAGCTACTATTAGATGTATTCCAATAGCTCTAGCAAGTTGAGCCAGTCGAGCAATTGGCGTTTCTACTTCCTTACCGGCTGTCATTATAAGGTCAGCAAATTCGTCAATAACCAAGACAATATAGGGTAAGTATTTATGCCCGTCATTAGGGTTTAATTTTCTAGCAATAAACTTCTTGTTGTATTCAACAATGTTTCTACATTGAGCATTTTGAAGTAAATCATAGCGTTGATCCATCTCAATACATAAGGAATTGAGGGTATTAATTACTTTCTTGGTGTCAGTAATGATTGCCTCTTCGGAGTCTGGTAGTTTGGCTAGGAAGTGTCTTTCTATTTTATTGAATAATGTGAGTTCCACTTTCTTTGGATCTACCAATACAAATTTGACTTGAGCAGGGTGTTTTTTATAGAGTAATGATGCTAATATGGCGTTCAACCCAACAGATTTACCTTGACCAGTAGCTCCTGCCATTAGAAGGTGAGGCATTTTAGCTAAGTCAGCGACAAAGGTTTCGTTTGAAATAGTTTTACCAAAAGCAACAGGTAATTCCATTTCAGAATTTTGAAACTTATCGGAAGAAATTACAGCTTTCATAGAGACTGTCGTTGGTTTTTGATTGGGCACTTCAATTCCGATAGTTCCTTTGCCAGGGATAGGAGCAATGATACGAATACCTAGGGCTGATAAACTAAGTGCAATATCATCTTCTAAGTTTTTGATTTTAGAGATTCGAATACCAGCTTCTGGAACAATTTCATAAAGCGTTATGGTTGGTCCAATAGTTGCACTAATAGAAGATATACCTATTTTGTAATTTGCAAGTGTTTCGACAATTCTATTTTTATTAGCCTCCAATTCACTTTTATCTATTTCTATTTTACCTGAGCCATAGTCATTTAATAAGTTTACTGCAGGTATTTTATAATTAGAAAGATCAAGCTTAGGATCATAATCTCCGAGTTCTTCGAGTTTTGTTTTGATGTCTTTTTGACTTAAAATATCTTCTTCGTTGACGTGAACCTCAATTCCTAAATCATTACTTTCTTCTTGTTTTATGTTTGGTGTAATTTCTTCTTTATTATCTTCTGTTTGCGGATTAACTATTTGACTAATCGGCTCGATAATTGGTTCTTGTTCTTCCTCCTGAAAATCTAATTCGTTGGATAAGCTAAATTCTTCATCAGCTATTTCATTATTTTCTGGCAATTCTTGCTTATCATCACTGCTTTTGGTGAATTTAAATTTTGGATTAAATCGTATAATTATGAAAGTTAATAAGGATAGAAAAATAAAAAATCCATTTCCAATTTTTCCTATTCTCAAGGCTAGAAATTCGTTCATTTCACTGCCAAATACTCCACCTAAAATTGAAGGAGATGTGAAAAAGCCAAAGAATAAAGAAATCCAAACTACAGCAAGAATACCAAGTGAAAAGCCTTTTTTTATAGAAAATAATGTCTTGTCAAAGACGAGTGATAAGCCCCAATTGAAAAACAATAGAGGAAAAATGAAAGAAGAAATACCAAAATAATGACGCAAAAATAAATGCGACAAAGTATTTCCAAACACTCCACCAATATTACTAATGTCATTAGTTAGCTTACCTGTCTTGTCTTGGTCAATATTTCCGTTTAGGAGGTAGGAGACAAAAACCACAAATACGTAGATTGATAAAAATAAAAATATAAAACCAAATATCTTTTTCGTTCTATCATCTTCAATTTTAAACTTTTGTATGAGACGTTTAAAAATGTTTTCTTTTGTATTTTTCTTTTTCATTCAATAGGAATTCTACCAATTTATTTCTTCTTTATTGAGAAAGGATTTAATACCTTTTTTGCAGTCTTCATTAGCTCTAGCTTTTGCATTTTCTTCTACGGCAAAATTAAGACCATCTTCTAACGACATGCTTTGCAGATGGGCTATCAATTTCTTAGTACTTGCTAGGGATTGTTGTGAGGCTTGATGACACAGCTTTTCGGCTATGTTTTGTACTGTATCATCTAAAATATCCTTGCCAACCACTTGGTTTATCAATCCAATACTAGCCGCTTCTGTAGCTGATATAGTTTTTCCAGTAAGTAGTAATTCTTTAGTTTTACTTTCGCCGATTTTTTTGAGTAAAAACACACTGACTATAGCAGGGATAAATCCAATTTTAACTTCAGAATAGCCTAATTTAGCATCATCTGATGCAACCGATAAGTCACAAACACTAGCCAAACCACAACCACCTGCTATGGCGTGTCCTTTTATTTTTGCGATGACTACCTTTTCTAAGGAATAAACTTGTTTGAACAACTGCATTAGACTTGACGAATCGGCAACATTTTCTTGGTGAGAAAAAGATTGTAAGGATTGCAAGTATTTCAAATCGGCACCAGCGCAAAATGCTTGGCCTTGTGCTTGTAATACAATCACTTTACATGTTTCATCTTTTTCGGCAGTTCCAAAAGCAATTTTTAACTCTTGAACAAGCTGAGGATTTAGAGCATTTCTTTTTTCAGCTCTATCCATAGTGATAAAGCCAATTCTATTTTCGCAATGGTATGATACAAATTTATCTTTCATTTTGGATTGAAATGCTCTTCAAATATATTCAAATTTATGGGTGCAAATAATATCATCATTAAGATTTTATTAAACCCTAAAGTATAGTTAAATTTGCGATTCATTGAGAAAAGATGATAGCACTAAATTTACACAACGAAACCAATCCTTTAGAGGCTGTTGTTCTAGGTTTGCCAGATAGTTTTGGTGGTACACCTAAGATTGAAGATTGCTATGATCCAAAGTCTAGAGAACACGTTTTGAAAGGCACTTTTCCTACACAGCAAAATGTTATTAACGAAATGAATGCGGTCAAATCTGTACTTTTAAAGTATGGTGTAGAGGTTTTTCGACCAAGGAATATTGAAGGTTTAAATCAAATTTTTTCAAGGGATATAGCTTTTGTTATTGACAACAAATTTATTTTGCCTAATATCATTGACGATAGAAAGGAAGAAGTTTCAGCCATAGACACATTAATAGAAAATATAAGAGCTGAAGATATCATTTCAATGCCTATTGATGTAAGAGTCGAAGGTGGCGATGTAATGTTGTGTGACGACTTTATTTTTGTGGGTTATTCAGAAGAAGCCGATTTTCAGAAGTATCAAGTGGCAAGAACTAACAGAAGTGCAGTTGAATTTTTACAGCATTCTTTTCCTCATAAAAAAGTAAAAGGCTTTGAACTCAAAAAATCAGATGACAATCCTAAAGATAATGCCTTGCATTTGGATTGTTGTTTTCAGCCTGTTGGTCAACACTATGCTATTATGTACAAAGCGGGTTTCAAAAACCAATCAGATGTAGATTTTTTAATTAGTTATTTTGGAGAAGATAACATCATATTTATTAGTAGAGATGAAATGTATCAAATGAATTCTAATATATTTTCTATTTCTCCTCAAGTTGTGATATCAGAAAAAGGATTTGAAAGATTAAATAAAGAGTTAAGAAATAAAGGAATTACAGTAGAAGAAGTGCCCTATGCTGAAATAGCAAAGATGGAGGGGCTTTTGCGCTGTTCAACATTACCATTGAGAAGAAAATGAGTCAAATAACACAGCACATACTAATGATTCAGCCAGTAAGTTTTCGTTTTAACGAACAAACGGCTGTAAACAATTACTATCAAAAAGTATTAGACGGTTTGTCACCTCAAGCCACTCAAGAAAAAGCACTTTCAGAGTTTAATGCCTTTGTTGATAAATTACGTTCTAAAGGTGTTAATGTAATTGTAGTTCCTGACACTAAAGAGCCTGACACGCCTGACTCAATTTTCCCTAATAATTGGGTGTCTTTTCATCGAGATGGAGGTGTAGGATTATACCCTATGTGTGCTGAAAATAGACGTACAGAACGTAGAGAAGATATTTTTGATATCTTGGTTGATGATTATGGATTTCATATCGAGCAGATACATGACTTTACCGAATTTGAAGAATACGATAGGTATCTGGAGGGAACTGGTAGCATGATACTAGATAGAGAAAATAAATATTGTTATGCCGCTATTTCTGAACGAACAGACGAACAGGCAGTAATTCAGTTTTGCGATGTTTTTGGTTATAAACCCGTTTGTTTTACAGCCAATCAAGATGTGAATGGTGAACGATTAGCGATTTATCATACTAATGTAATGATGTGTGTAGCAGATAATTTTGCAGTGGTTTGTCTAGATACCATTGATGAAATAGAGGAGCGTACTCACGTCATAGAGATGTTAGAAGAATCAGATAAAGAAATCATAGAAATTTCAGAAGAGCAAAAACAACATTTTGCTGGTAATATGTTGCAGGTTATGGGAGATAAGCCTTATTTAGTAATGTCAGATTCTGCCTACAACAGTTTAAGCCCAGAACAAATTAGTCAGATTGAAAAGCATTGTCCAATAATTCACAGCTCATTGGATACCATAGAGGCTTGTGGTGGTGGTAGTGCAAGATGTATGATGGCAGAAATATTTTTACCCAAATCTAAATGATAGAGCAAGAATTACATAAAGTTGTAGAGTTAGCCTTACAGTCACTTTATCAAGCTGATAACACCAACCTTCAGTTTCAAAAAACAAGAAAGGAATTTGAAGGAGATGTGACTTTAGTTGTTTTTCCCTTAACAAGAGTTTCAAAGAAAAGTCCAGAGCAAACAGCCGAGGAAATTGGTCAGTATCTGAAAGAAAACGAAGCACTCGTTTCGGATTTTAACGTCGTTAAAGGGTTCTTAAATTTAAGTATTGATAACTCCTATTGGCTCAAGCAATTTCAAATGGCTTTTGATTCAGAGAACTTCGGTTGTGTTGAACATTCAGACGATTCGCCAATACATTTGGTAGAATTTTCATCTCCAAACACCAACAAACCCCTTCATTTGGGGCATATCAGAAATATTCTTTTAGGAGCATCTGTTTCTCAGATATTACAAGCAGCGGGAAAAAAAGTAAAACAGGTACAAATCATTAACGATAGAGGGATTCATATCTGTAAATCCATGGTTGCTTGGTTGGAGTATGGAAATGGAGAAACCCCTGAGTCTACTCAGATGAAAGGGGATCATTTTGTTGGCAAATACTATGTCATTTTTGATAAGCATTATAGGGCAGAACAAGCTGAAATGGTGGAAAGTGGTATGTCTAAAGAAGATGCTGAAAAACAAGCACCATTATTCAAAAAAGCTCAAGAGTTGTTGCGTCAATGGGAGGCCAAAGATGCTGAGGTAATAGCACTTTGGGAGAAAATGAATAATTGGGTTTACGCTGGTTTTGCTTCGACCTATGATAGAATGGGTGTTGAATTTGATAAGAATTATTACGAAAGTGACACTTATCTTCTTGGAAAAGCTGTTATACAAGAAGGCTTAGACAAGGGAACATTCTTCAAGAAAAACGATGGCTCAGTATGGATAGATTTAACAGAAGATGGTCTTGATGAAAAGATTTTATTGCGTTCTGATGGTACAGCCGTATATATGACTCAAGATATTGGTACTGCTATACAGAGGCATCAAGATTTTGATTTTTCTCATATGGCATATACGGTAGGTAACGAACAGGACTACCATTTCAAGGTATTATTCTTAATCCTTGATAAATTAGGTTACGATTGGGCACAAAACTGCTATCACTTATCTTATGGAATGGTAGATTTACCTTCTGGCAAAATGAAATCTAGAGAAGGCACTGTTGTTGATGCCGATGACTTGATGCAAGAAATGGTAGATTCTGCCAAAGCTATTGCTCAAGATTTAGGAAAACTTGATGGTATGGACGGCTCTGAGTCTGAATTGCTTTATGAGAATATTGGTATGGGTGCCTTAAAATATTTTATGCTTAAGGTAGATCCTAAAAAACGCATGTTATTTGACCCCAAAGAGTCCATTGATTTTAACGGAAATACGGGGCCATTTATTCAATATACTCATGCTCGTATTCAAACTATGGTAAAAAAGTACAACAAAGAAGTTGAGTATACATTAGAAGGGCTAGAACTAACGGAGAAAGAAAGAACGCTTATAAAGCAGATAAACGATTTTCCAACTATCATTCAAGAGGCGGCCAACTCATACAGTCCAGCTTTAATAGCTAACTATGTGTATGATTTGGTTAAAGAGTTTAATGGTTTTTATCAGAATGTTCCTATCTTGATTGGCGAAGATAAAAACCAAGTTGCATTTAGAATAGCGCTTTGCCAGATGGTAGCTCGAGTAAGTAAAACAGGTATGAAATTATTAGGGGTAAAAGTACCCGATAGAATGTAAAAGATATGTTTGAAAATTTATCAGAAAAATTAGAAAAAGCCTTTAAAGTTCTCAAAGGACAAGGTAGCATTTCGGAAATTAACGTCGCTAAGACTATGAAAGAAATCCGTAAGGCATTGTTAGCTGCCGATGTGGATTTTAAAACCGCTAAGCATTTTACAGCAACTGTTAAAGAAAAAGCTTTAGGTCAGCAAGTCCTTACTGCTGTAGAGCCTGGTCAATTGCTTACCAAGATTATGCGTGATGAACTCGCTGAATTGATGGGTAGTTCCAAGTCTGAAATTAACCTAGATGGTAATCCCACCGTAATATTGATAGCGGGATTGCAAGGTTCTGGTAAAACTACCTTTACGGGAAAGTTAGCCCTTCACCTAAAAACTAAGCTTAACAAAAAGCCTTTGTTGGTAGCCTGTGATGTTTACAGACCAGCAGCCATTGACCAACTAGGTGTATTGGGAGAGCAAGTAGGCGTAGAAGTTTATAAGGAATTAGAGAATAAAAACCCTGTTGAGATTGCTCAAAACGCTATAAAACATGCTAAAACAACTAGTCATAATGTGGTTATTGTGGATACAGCAGGTCGTTTGGCCATAGATGAACAAATGATGAATGAGATAGCTGCTGTCAAGTCATCCATTAATCCCAATGAGATATTATTTGTTGTGGACTCAATGACTGGACAAGATGCTGTCAATACGGCCAAAGCATTTAATGAAAAGTTAAATTTTGACGGTGTCGTCTTGACAAAGTTAGATGGTGACACTCGTGGTGGTGCTGCTTTGACGATTCGTTCAGTTGTCGATAAGCCAATTAAGTTTATCGGTACGAGTGAAAAGATGGACGGTTTAGACGTATTTCACCCAGATAGAATGGCTAGTCGTATTTTGGGTATGGGTGATGTTATTTCTTTAGTTGAAAGAGCTCAACAGCAATTCGATGAAGAAGAAGCCCGTAAGATGCAAAAGAAAATTGCCAAGAACCAATTTGGCTTTGACGATTTTTTAAAGCAAATTCAGCAAATCAAGAAGATGGGAAACATGAAAGACTTGATGGGTATGATACCAGGAATGGGTAAAGCTCTAAAAGGAGTAGATATCGACGATGACGCCTTTAAAGGTATAGAAGCAATGATAAAGTCCATGACTCTTGAGGAAAGAAGCAACCCTAAAATTTTGAATGGTAGCCGAAGAAAACGAATTGCTAATGGTAGTGGTACTTCCATACAAGAAGTCAACCAGTTGATAAAGCAGTTTGGACAAATGGGTAAGATGATGAAGATGATGCAAGGCGGTGGTGCTAAGCAGATGATGCAAATGATGAAAAATAGAGGCGGTATGCCAGGTATGTAAGACAAATTTTATGCAAGTATTAGACGGAAAACAAACTTCTTTAGATATTCAGCAAGAGATTGCTCAAGAAGTTCAGGTTTTAGTAGATGAGGGCAAGAAGAAACCACATTTAGCAGCTATCTTGGTTGGCAACAATGGAGCTAGTGAAACTTATGTGGGTGCTAAAGTAAAAGCCTGTGAAAGAGTTGGTTTTGATTCCACTTTATTGCGTTTTGATGAAAGCATTACAGAAGATGAATTGGTTGCAGAAGTCCATAAAATAAATAACGATGCCAACATCGATGGTTTAATTGTTCAACTGCCTTTACCTTCGCACATTAATGAAATGACCATTACTGAAACTATATTGCCCTCCAAAGATGTCGATGGTTTTCATCCTCAAAACATAGGGAAAATGGCTCTAAATTTACCCACATTTCTTCCTGCTACACCTGCTGGTATAGTCGAATTGATAAAGCGATACAATATAGATACAGAGGGTAAGCATTGTGTTGTTGTAGGGCGTAGTCATATCGTTGGCTCACCGATGAGTATTCTTATGGCAAGAAATAGCTACCCTGGTAATTGTACGGTGACTTTAACACACAGTAGAACCACCAACCTTAAAGAATTATGCCTGTCGGCTGATATTCTTATTGTTGCGCTAGGGCGTGCCGAATTCATAACTGCCGATATGGTAAAGGACGGAGCGTGTGTAATTGATGTTGGTATTAGTCGAGTAAAATCGGATAAAACTAAAAGTGGGTGGAAGTTAAAAGGAGATGTCAACTACGATGAGGTAGCCTCAAAATGCGAGTTTATAACACCAGTACCGGGTGGAGTAGGACCAATGACTATTGCTATGCTCTTAAAAAATACACTTTACGCCGTTAAAGGATTCAATTAATGAATAAGACTCAAGAAAAATTAGTTGCCGAGGGGCTTATGTTACCTCTTATGGAAGCCTTTTATACCATCCAAGGAGAGGGCTATCATTCAGGGAAATCAGCTTTTTTTCTAAGAATTGGCGGTTGCGATGTAGGTTGTCATTGGTGTGATGTCAAAGAAAGTTGGAATGCCGATTTGCATCCACCTACAGACATTCATAAGATGATTGACCAAGTTCTAGCTTATCCTTCCAAAACGGTTGTTGTGACTGGCGGTGAGCCCTTAATGTGGAATATGCAACCACTTACCGATAGTCTTCACAACAAGGGCATGAGTGTTCACATAGAAACTTCAGGAGCTTATCCATTAAGTGGCGATTTTGATTGGATATGTTTATCGCCTAAGAAAAATAATCCGCCAAAAGAGGCAATAATTCCTCAAGCCAACGAGTTAAAAGTAATAATACACAATAGGAATGACTTCAAATGGGCTGAACAATTTGCTAGTCAATGTACTTCAGATTGTAAATTGTACTTGCAGCCAGAATGGAGCAAAGCCAAAGAAATGATGCCAGAAATAGTAGATTACGTGATGAATAACCCCAAATGGAACATATCTTTACAATCGCATAAGTACATGAACATACCCTAATCTATACCTTCTTGAAATGAAAAACCTCCTTATTCTTCTATTATTTACCCCTTTTGTGCTAGTGTCTCAGAATACCCCAAAAGCCAAAAAAGCCTATGCTAAAGCTGTAGAGTTTTATCAAGAGAGTAACGATAAAAAAGCCAAAGAATTGGTTCAGTCGGCTATACGACAAGATGCCAATTATTTACCTTCCTATTTGCTATTGGGTCAGCTCGAGGAAGAAGGTGGTAATATAGAATCGGCAATTGATAATTACTTAAAAGGCATTTCAGATAATAATCCCGATAACGCTTGGGGTTATTGGAAAGTAGGTATGCTATACATGCAAATACCGAACTATGTAGAAGCTCAACGAGCGTTCAATCATTTTTTAAGCTTTAAATATCAAAAATCAAAAAAAATAGAGTCTGCCAGAAAAGAACTCAAAAACTGCGAATTTTCTATCGACGCTATAGCTAACCCAAAGCCTTTCGATTTTAAAAATATGGGGGATGGCATTAACAGTGAATGGGAAGAGTATTTACCTAGTGTTTCTGCCGATGGCAAGTTATTCGTTATCACTAGAAGAGGTCCACATCAAGACAATGTCGTTTCAGAAGATTTTTATCAGAGTGAATACCAAAACGGTAAGTGGACAAAAGCTCAAAATATGGGGGCATCGGTCAATACAATGGGTAATGAAGGAGCTCAGTGTTTAGCACCTAATGGAAAACTTTTGTTTTTTACAGCTTGTGACCGTGATGATGGACTAGGTCGTTGCGATATATATATCAGTATAAAGAGAAATGGACAATGGTCCGAGGCTAGAAATATAGGACCTACTATTAACACCAAATACTGGGAATCACAACCTACTATATCACCGGATGGTAGAGAGCTTTATTTTGTGAGCAACAGACCAGGAGGCTATGGCGATATGGATATATGGAAAAGTATACTTTCTGAAAATGGAACATTTTCTGAGCCAGTTAATTTAGGTTCGACCATAAACACTCCTTACGATGAAATGTCACCCTTTATACATACCGATAATCAAAGCTTGTATTTTGCCTCTAATGGACACCCCGGTTTAGGCGATTTTGATTTATTTTTAAGTCGTAGAGATTATCCTGCAGCTAGTTGGCAAACCCCCATTAACTTAGGTTATCCTATCAATACGTTAGGTGTAGAAAATAGTCTTATTGTAGCTTCAGACGGCAAAACAGCATACTTCGCTTCTGATAAATCGGGTTATGGTCAAGAAGACATTTTCTGGTTTCATCTACCTCAAGAAATGCAATCTCAACAAGTGGCTTATCTCAACACTAAGGTTTATGATGCCGAAACCAAAACACCCATGAAATCAAGTATTGAAATCATTGACTTAGCTACCGGCAAAGTGATGATATCGTCATTTACATATACCAAGACAGGAGAATTTTTCACTTGCTTACCAGCCAATGCCAATTATGCTGTAAATGTTTCTAAAGAAGGTTATTTGTTTCATTCGGAAAATTTTGTCTTAAATGAGCAAAGTGCATTACAAGCACTGAAGTTAGATATACCATTGCAACGACTCAATAAAGGAAGTAAGATTGTATTGAAAAATATTTTCTTTGATACCGATGCTTATACCCTAAAAAATGAATCCGAGGTAGAGCTCAATACCTTGGTTAATTTTATGAATAATAATGCGAGTCTTGAGGTAGAAATAGAAGGACACACCGATAATGTAGGTGCAGAATCGCATAACCTTAAACTTTCAGAAAATAGAGCCAAAGCCGTTTATGATTTTCTAGTAGAAAATGGCATAAGTGCCAGCAGAATGACTTTCAAAGGCTTTGGTGCAAGTCAGCCCATCGCTACTAACGATACAGACGAGGGTAGAGCCACTAACAGAAGAACAGCCTTTAGGGTGAAGTAGTTTTTTGGTTTATTTCTTTAATTAAAACTACTTCTTCGTCATCTTTTTGTAAGATAGTGAAGCCTAATTTATGTACCATTTGTATTGCCTTTTTATTTGAGATATGTGTTTTGCCAATGACTTTATTGATATTGAATTCTTTTCTAGCTTTTTCAATCAATTGAATAAATGCGCTTACCATTATTCCTTTACCCCAATAAATTGAAAAAAGAGTACCTCCAATTTCTATTGTTTTGTTTTCTTGGTCGTAGTGGTGCAAGGAACAGATGCCTAAAAAACTATTTTTTTCCTTGTAATTAAGTATTTTCCATGTCCAACATCCTCTGCTAGTAATTTTTTGTAAAAAATCATCACTTTGCTTTTGACTTAGTAAAGATTCTCGCCGATATGATTGGAGTACTTTTTCATCATTAAACAGTGCGTATAAGAGTTTGCTATCGTTTTTGTTTAGGGGTAGGAGTTCTATATCAATAATACTCATTTGATTTATGTTAAGAGGCTCAGTCAATTAGTTTACAAAAATTTAAGGGCTTTTTTCAGCCGTAATAACTTTTTCAATAAGTCTTCCAAATGGTCAAGGGGTAGCCTATTAGCACCATTTTATTTAGCTTCTTTTAGATTTTATTTTGGCTAGTTTTAATTGTAAATTTATATACAGTTCTCTATAAATCCCATAGATACCGATAATTTGCATAAATCGTATTGTTTTCTTCTTGAAACCTGGATTTATTGGAACAGAGAGACATTCAGCCCATAAGGTTTCTATTATTTTTTTATAGAGAATAGGGTGTTGTTTTTGTCTATATTTCTTGTCCACAGACATTAATGTTTTAATGAGTTTTTTTGAGTTAAAAGGTTGTAATGCATCTGCAATAATTCTTGTTTCACTATTAGCTTTTCCCACCCAATTCGCAGAATTTTCTTCCCAGTATAGCATATCTGAAGCTCTATAATTATATTTCTCGAATGTTGGATTGTTGTCCTCTAACCATTTTTTATAATGCTTTAGTGCAAATTGTTGATATGGATAGTTCTCTAGAAAAGCTATTCTATACTCATCTTTAATTTTGATTTCATCCCATTGCATTCTACAAATTTCACTTACATTGCCATTTAGTATTAGATAGTTAGGTATATGCTGATTGACTGCACTAAATAAATAATTGAAATTTGAAAATCTAGGAAATGATAAAATTTTACCAAGATTGTTATGGTGTTCTTCAGAAATATTTTTTGAGCATTCAAAAATATGTAATGTTAATCCTAATTGTTCTAATAGCATCTTTGGATATTTAATATCAGGATGATTATCAGAATAATTACTATGCTTATAAACAAAATAATAAGTTTTATCGCTAATGTCTTTACTAGCAGCAAGTAAAACTCTACTTTCCCAACCACCACTTACTGGAATAGCCATTTTATATCTTTTACTTGCAGAGGTAATATATCCTTTAATCATTTCTGCTGCTATCTTAGCAGTTGAATCCACATCACTTCTTTGGAGCTTTTCATATGGAAAATACCTAATTGATAACTTTTTATTAAGGTCTAATAGATAGTTTGGTTTTAGTCGTTTAACTCCTTTAAAATTTGTGGTGTCAGCAACAAAGGTCATTCGCTTTTGAAAGGCTTTAGAATTAAAAAAGCTTTTAGCTTCTTCACTATCATCAATCTCAAGTGAACAAATAGAGTTTATTGTAACAGCTTGAGATGCTGCTATGAGTTGATTATTATCGGTTGTATGATAATAACATTCTCTTGTACCTGTTGCATCTGTAAAAACGAAGGTATTGTCTAATTCTTTATCATAGAAGAATACAAGATAACTTCCACAGTATTTTTCAAATAATTGAACAAAATCAAATATTTCTTTGTGTAAATAGGTACGGCAAATATTTTCCAATATGTGCTCATTATCAAAATCTGTATATTGGTAGTCATACAAATCTCCCACTATAATACATTCAAAACTATCATTTTGAAAATCGCAAATGTTTAGTTTGTCATGAAATGATAAATAATGATTTCCAATTTTTTTTGAATTGAAGTTTTTTAAGTCGTCTATTTTAAAGGGAGTAAAAACAAATTGTTTTAAAAATTCTGTTTCACTGATACTTTTTTTGATTTGACTTTTATGAGTAAGCGTTTTTTCCATTTTAAGTATAATACAATTCTAATTGAGCATCAGTCTTTCTGATTAGTCAATTGCATCATAAATGAAAATGTAAAAAAGGAGAGTGGCTTTAAATTTTTATTAAATCAAATTTACAAAAATTAAAGGGCTTTTTTCAGTCGCACTAACTTATACAATAAGTCTTCCAATTGGTCTAGGGGTAGCATATTCGCACCATCAGATTTAGCCTCTTGGGGTTTGGGGTGAGTTTCTATAAAAATACCATCTACACCACTAGCAATAGCTGCTTTAGCTATGGTTTCTATTAGTTGAGGTTGACCTCCTGTAACACCGCTACTTTGGTTGGGCTGTTGTAGGGAATGTGTAACGTCCATTACAACAGGGGCGTATTCTTGCATAAGAGGTATCCCTTTAAAATCCACTACCAATTCATGATAACCAAACTGACTGCCTCTTTCCGTAATTAGCACACAATTGTTGTCGCTATCTTTTACCTTTTGTACGGCAAATTGCATAGCTTGGGGTGACAAGAATTGACCTTTCTTGATATTAACGGTTTTGCCCGTTTTGGCAGCAGCTACTATCAAGTCAGTTTGGCGGCACAAGAAAGCTGGAATTTGTAAAATATCCACGTGTTTAGCAGCTAATTTTGCCTCCTCTACAGAATGTATATCTGTAGTTACGGGAATATCTAGCTCTTTTCTAATATTCTTCAGAATAGTAAGTGCTTTTTCATCACCAATACCTGTAAAAGAGTCTAAACGTGAACGATTAGCTTTTCGATAAGAACCTTTAAAAACAAAAGGAATTTCTAATTTTTCACAAATTGCTTTGACGTGTCTAGCAATATCAAAAGCCATTTCTTCGCTTTCAATAGCACAGGGCCCAGCAATCAGAAAAAAGGAGTCTTTAAATTTTAATTTACTTATCACGGTATCGCTTATTTACTGCTCGAAAATACTCTTTTTATGCCAATACCTATATGAAGACCATAGCTTAAAGTGGGAATACCAGCATTAAACTGTTTGGTGTAAATGTGGAAATGGGTTTTTTCTCCACCATAAAGGTAGCTGAATTGAAAACCATTATGCTCAATACCACCAATATGATAACCTAATGCCAAACGATGTTTTTTCATTTTTTTATGAACTTCTAAAGTCAGTTTTGGAATATTATAAAGGTTCATTCGGTGTTCAATGGATAGGGAGTAGCCTTGAATTATTGAATTGTATAAAGGCTGATTTATACTTAGTCTAAACCTAGTAGGAAGTTGCCACGTATAGCTTTCCTTTATATTACTTTGTAAATCCGATTGTAGACTATCTAGTTCATTTCTGATGATGCTATCGCTAAAACTGAGAAAGTCATCAACATTGATGCCTTCAAATTCATACTGACTTTCAATATGCATATTGCTAGTCTTATCGTTCCACCTAATAAATCCTAAATCACTAATCGATAACTCGATTTGTCCCTTACTGATACTGTCTTTGTATGTCATTCCAAAAACAGCACCATAACCGTTCTTGCTAAAAGGTTTTTGTAAAAAATCTATTGTATCCGTGTAGTGAGCCTCATAATCCACTTGATAGTTAATGAAAGCAGCTTGAGGATGGGTGTAAAAACGAGCTTCATTGACAGTAGCATCTAGAAAATGGTGTCCCAAAAGTAGCCCTACACTCGTTTGTATTTTTCTACTCCATTGATATGAAAAATCTAGTTGTGAGTAGTTAAAAGCAGTAATATCAAAGGGGTCTAGTTTAAGGTTTTCACCCTTGAATGGAGTGTTTCCCAACAGACTCAATTCTACTAATGATTTTGAGTAGGTGGCGTATGCTCCTATATGGTTAGATAAACTCAGCCCCCAGCCTTTTTTATTTTGATAAACAAAAGTGTTATTACTTTCAAAGGCAATATTATTTTCTGCTTTTAAAGCGTCTATGATGTTGTTCTTTTCCATAGCATCTAAAAAGCCATAGGACTGTGACAGTAATTGGGCGTTGATGCTACTGTTAAACAAACCAATATCTGTATTAAACTCTAATGAGCTTTCTTGCGAATAGGCCGATAAAGTAAGAGCCACTAAGAACATCGAAAAATACTTTGGCATTATTCTACGGTATAATTAAAGTTAGCAACGAGTTTTAGATCCATGGCATAGTTACTGTAAATAGTGACGAATTGGTTTGAGGGTTGTGTATTGAGAGTAACTTCAAAAGCTATTTTTTTACATAGCGATAAGCTTTCGCTGATATTAGTGAAAGCGAAGGTCAATTCACTAGAGGTACTAGAACTAGTTTTGCCGTTAGCATCGACTTCACTAGCTTGAACGATTTGTTCAGAAAGAAGACTTTCTAATACCATATTGTTTTGGTCTAGCAAATACATTTTTATTTCGGCATCGATGGGGTAGCTATTTTGTGCTAGTAGAGTGAAGGAAGCCTGTTCAATATTATCTATTGAAAAAGAAACATCTACTGTATCTTTTAAGACAATGTTTGAGCCAGAAAAGGATAAGGGTATTTCAATTTGCAGCTCTGATTTAACACCGTAGTTTTTGAATAAAAAACCATCTTCTTGATTGTCATCAGGATTGAGCAATAGCTCAAAATCGACACCTAAGGTATGGGGTTTATCTTCTATGAGTTCGTCTATGTTAGAATTCACTTCGTTAAATACTACCGTACTATTGCTAGGAGATACTTCTGGGATAGAGTTGGGGTTTTCTGTGGCTGAACCAATAGAGATAGCAGAGGATAGCACATCGCTATTCAACACAATTTCATTTTGGTCACTTGTACTTTTAAAAGTATTAATACGCACATCTGCCTTAGCACCTATGGAGTTTTGAGTCAATAGTTTCACTTCGATATGTTCTAAATCAAACTGTCCGCTGAAATCTGAAAAATCGCTAAAATCTAATTCTTGACTTTCATTGATGGTGTCTTTACCCATATAACCCCAAGCTTTTTCAGGAATTATTTCCTTGATGGTAATAGTATTAAATACGCTATCTTCTAGTGAAATGTGAGTGACAACACCTGATGAGTCAATCCAGCCTCTTGATTCGGTGTATATGGTATTGATAGTATCTCCATATTTACCTGTCATATCTATT
The DNA here is from genome assembly GCA_016779995.1 of Flavobacteriales bacterium. NCBI lineage: Bacteria > Pseudomonadati > Bacteroidota > Flavobacteriia > Flavobacteriales > Flavobacteriales bacterium. The sequence continues at coordinate 271,689 of JADHMO010000001.1, read as the reverse complement.
TCGTACCCAGAAAAGTCGAAAAGTTTGGTTTCACTAATTGAGCCCCCCTCAGGAGCAGGAGGTAGTTCGAAATAAAATTCAAAAGGCTGACCATTTAAAGTAGTTCCAGGAATTTTATATTCTATCTTTAGGGTATCTTGTATGGTGCTTACGCCTACAACTTCTACGCCACCTTCTGCCACCAATACTCTTTTTAGTTTTACATCTCCAATATCAAAGGATACGACAGTATCTTCATCAAAAATTTCTTGACTTGGGAAAACGGCAATTCCTTCTTGGAGTTCGATATCACGAATTACGATTTTAGCCGTTAGAGCATCGCTATAATCAATAGTTACAGGATTGGGTGCTGTTCCCACAATATCGGCACTAATTATCTCAGCCTCTAAATTGCCGAATAATGTTTGACCAGCTAAAGATTCTGTGGTTGTCTCACTTTCTCCACTTGGCAGTAAGGGAATATTCATCGTAATAATGTTGTTGGTTTCACCCTCATTACGAAGTTCTATAACGACATTACTCAAATCGGTAGGTAGTCCATTTTCAATGGTCAAATCTAGGTATCCATCGGTGAAGGTCATTTCCTCAAAATAGTCGTTAGCATCAATAGGAAAGGTTTCATTGAGCAAGTCTGAATAGGCAGGGATAACTGCTGTGCCACCATTAGGAAATAAAATCGTGCCAAAATCTATTGAGGAAATTAAGTTTCCCATAGTTATGGAATGAGTGACTGTTGTATTTGAAAAATTGATGCTTTCTAGCTTAACATTTTTAGTCGTGCTAATGGGTTTTAAATGAATCAGACTATCGAAATTATAGTTGATAATTTCTTTTTGATAGATAAATTTTAAGCTGTTATCAGCTAGTGTGTCAAATTGTATACTGCTATCGTTAACAATATCCGTAAGATTTAAAGTAGTATAAGCTATAGGCGCACTAATATCAGTATCCCAAGTGGGTTTTTCAAAATCGTGGCGACATGAAAAAAGGATACAAAGAAGTAAAAGGTATGGGGTGTATTTCATTCTAATGGCAAATTTATACAAATCTAGTACATTTAATTTTAGTCTTTAGGGATAATTAATAATTGTACTTACCATTCCAACGCTCTTTTAGGAATTTTCTTATTTGTCGTTCTCTGTCGTTATTGCCAGGTTCATAAAAAGTTTGTCCTTTAATTTCATCTGGCATATATTCTTGTTTGACAAAGTTATTCTCGTAATTATGAGCGTAATCGTATTCTTTGCCATAATTCAAGTCTTTCATCAGTTTAGTAGGGGCATTTCTTAGTTCTAGAGGAACGGATAAAGCACCTTTTTCTCGTACACTTTCTTGTGCCATATTAATAGCCATATAGGAGGCGTTGCTTTTAGCTGACGAGGCTAAGTAAATAGCTGTTTGCGATAGTATAATTCTTGCTTCAGGCATTCCTATGACATTTATGGACTGAAAACAATTGTTAGCCATAACTAAGGCTGTGGGGTTGGCATTACCGATATCTTCTGAGGCTAAAATAATCATACGTCTTGCGATGAATTTGATGTCCTCGCCACCTTCAAGCATACGAGCTAACCAATAAACTGCTGCATTAGGGTCACTTCCTCGTATGGACTTGATAAAGGCTGATATGATGTCGTAATGTTGTTCGCCTGTTTTGTCGTAGAGTGCCACATTTTCTTGAGCCGATGCCATGACCAATTCGTTAGTAATGCTAATATCTATGGTGTTTTGGGTATTGATAACTAGCTCAAAAACATTAAGTAATTTTCTGCCATCGCCACCTGATAGACGGAGTAGGGCATCTGTTTCTTTTATGTTGATACGTTTTGTTTTCAGTATCTCGTCTTTAGTAATGGCTTGTTCCAGTAATTGAATGAGGTGAGATTTATCTAAACTTTCCAATACATACACTTGACAGCGTGATAATAAAGCCGATATCACTTCGAAAGATGGATTTTCAGTAGTAGCGCCTATGAGAGTAACGATTCCTTTTTCAACGGCATTAAGTAATGAGTCTTGTTGGGATTTGCTAAATCGATGTATTTCATCGATAAATAGTATGGGCACATTCTTGCCAAATAAGCCCAATGAAGCGGCTTTAGTAATGACATCTCTAACGTCTTTCACACCTGAATTGATGGCACTAAGGGTGTAAAAAGGTCTATCTAACTGATTGGCTATGATGTTGGCTAGAGTAGTTTTGCCTACACCGGGAGGACCCCAAAAAATGATAGAGGGTATGACATTATTTTTTAATGTTTTTAGCAATACACCATTATCGCCAATAAGGTGTTCTTGTCCTATAAAATCATCTAAAGATTTGGGGCGTAATCGTTCGGCTAAAGGGGGAGACTGCATAGCTTTATTGAATTAGAATTTTTCCGATTTCTTCATTTGTCTTAAGCAAATAAAAGCCTTTTTTGAGATATGGTAGTTCAAAAGAAAAATTATTCTTCAATTCCTTTTCAAAAACTATATGCCCTTGCATAGTGTATAAGACTACACTTTCTGTTGGGTTAATTGTAATAGTCTCACCATTCATAATAGGGTTAGGGTAGAATAGGCTAGATGGCAATTCTTTTTCTTCAATATCTGTCGTTTGGCATACGGTCTCACAATCTTCTAATGTGGCATAGTCGCCATCGGCACTACTCAGCTCAACACAACCTTCATCCACACACATGTAGGAAGTGACAGGAGCACCGAAGCCTACAAACACAACAGTATTATTGCCCGAGTTTGGTATGGCTAAAGTGTCCGTTGCTCTGTTGTAATATATATCAGCAGGGTAGCTCATATTGGGAACAACTACCGTTGAACCGCCACTGAAGTCGCTGTTGAATTTACTAATCGCATTATTGCTCCATGCAGATACATAAAAATCTCCGTTATTATCCATAGCAATACCATCGCAATTTCCTAGATTGGTATTTGCTACTGTAGTATAGCTAGAATCCGACATATTGATTTCATAAATGGGGGCATTACTATCCCAACAAACCACAATTAATCGGTCTTCTATATCGTCATAAAATATGCCATTGGGCTTTCTAGGAAGATCTTCTATATACATATTGAAGTTACCACTAACTGTATTGTAGCGATAGATATCTTTACCACTAAAATCCGTAACGAATACATCGTTGCCTTTATGGGTGATGCCATTTGCAAAAGATGCGCCTAGATTTACGTTTACGGTTTGTTCTTCGGTAACTAGGTTATAGGCTTTTAGTCGACTGCCGCTACAAGCAAACACTTCTTCACCTATTACTTCTAGTCCGTGAGGACCAGAGCCAACACCTGAAACAAAAACATCCAATTCATCGTTAATGGCATCGTATGAAAGTATTTGACCTTGACTAGAGTTAGATACTAAATAACGTTGTCCATAACTATCATAATCGACACTTTCAGGGCTATTGTAGGATTGAGCAAAAAGACTTGAAAAACCTAAAAGTAAAGTAAATGTGAATAGGTATTTCATCTTTATTTTACGATTAGTTTAGTGTTATTATCATTATTGCTTCTGAGGAAGTAAATACCACTTTCTAACAGACCTTGTATCAATAGACTTCTTTCTTGTGCTTTATTAGAGTAAACTATTTGTCCTTGTAAATTAGAAATATTCAAATGGAAAGGGTAATCGTAATTTTGGAAGTTTAGCACACCATCTTTAGCAATAGGGTTGGGATAGAACTTTACATTTTCTTGCTCATTTTCTTCAATACTAGTAGCATCATATTCAGCATTATAAAGTTCAATAATTTCATTAGGACCTTGACTTGGCCAGTTGAAACCGTTAGTAGCAAGATAAATCTTACCGTCAGGGCTAACGCAAATATCTCTCAAACGCCCCCATTTATTATTGAAAAAGTCTGTTTCGCCAATAATTTCGTCCCCAGAAGAGTTAAATTCAAAACGAACCAATTTCTTGCCTTTCAATACAGTCATTAGTAGAGTATTCTGAAATTCAGGTATAGAAGGGTGGTCGTACCATATTATATCCGATGGTGCTATGGTAGAAGTACCACTACTCCACAAAGGTTCTATTACATTATTTTCTTGGCAGTAATCACTTTCAGTAAAATTGCTTGTCAAATCTTCAGCGTAGCTATAATCTACTGAAATGTTGTCGCAAAAGCCTTGAACGTTAGGCCAACCAAAGTTTCCATTAGCCTCTAAGATGTTTAATTCATCGTCATTACTAGGACCGTGTTCAGAGCTGTAAATAATACCGTTTGGTCCTAGAGCTAAACCCTGTGCATTTCTATGACCAATAGACCACACATAGCTATATGGACTTGGATTATCGGCTTTAGGCTGTCCGAAGTTACCACCATTAGCATCAATATCTATACGGAGAGTTTTACCCGTTAAAGCAGTTTCATCTTGGGAAGCCATCCAATCCTGTGCATCACCAGTAGTGACTAATAAGGTTGTGTTGTCAATAGCTAGAAGTCGGCAACCAATGTGTGTGCTGTTACCATCAATATCATCTACCATTATGGTTTCATTGATGAGGGCATCGTTATCAAAATCGTATTCATAGTACACAATTTTTTCACTAGCACCACCAGCAGAATAATAGGTGTATGCCATAAATACATAGGGCGCACCATTGTTGAAATCAGGATGTATTTCCATGCCTAATAGCCCTGATTCGTATTGATCGTACAACTGAGGGGCGAGGTTTAATAGGATATATTGTTCTCCAGTTTCTACGTTTACACGACTAACGATACCAGAACGTTCGGTAACCCAAATATGGTCATCTGGCCCCCATTTTATTTCCCAAGGAACATCGAGTCCTCCGATAACTTCTCTTTCAGTAAGGGTGGTGTTACCAACTTGAACTTGAGCAAAGGTGTTGCTAACTAGTAATGTAACAACTAATAGAATTAGGTACTTATTCATAATGATGAGTTTGTTATTATAATGGTCAAAGTGTTACAAATATCGTTAAAAAATAGATTTAATATCTATCATCAGTATAATTTAAATTGATGTTTCACAAAATAAAAGTTTGATAAAAAAGTTTAAATTTGAGCACAAACTAATTTTTATAACTTATGAAACTGAGTAATTATATTTTATTATTGTTTGCAGTAGCAACAATATATTCTTGCAAATCTAATCAAGGATTGAGCGTAGAAGACCAAGGCGAAGTATTGATAGAGCAGTATTGTTCTGGAGACGAGTATTTTTCTGATAAAAATACATTTAGAGGTAATGCATTAGGGGAAAGTCTAGACCAAATGACTGCAAAGAAGAAAGCACGTTCTAATGCCCAGGCTGAATTGGCTAAAACTATTAGTTCAACGATGAAAATTGTTGGAGATAATTATGTGAACTCTACTGAGTTTAACAATAAGGAAGAAGTAACGGAAACCTTCAATGAAATGAGTAGAACTGTAGTTGATGAAACATTAAACGGTGTTGTTACGATTTGTGAGAAGATGACTAAGACATCTGATGGCAAGTACAAGTGCTATATGGCATTGGAGCTAGCTGCTGAAAAATTAGCTTCAAAGTATCATGAAAGACTTTCTAAAGATGAAAAAATAAAGGCAGATTATAACTATGAGAAGTTTAAAGAAACCTTTGAAAAGGAAATGGAAAAGCTATCCAAGGGATACTAACAAATAGCCCATTTTTTTGAAAATTTAAACTCGCCTTCGGGCGAGTTTTTTTAGTCTTTAACAAAGCTATTAACGAATTCGGGAATAATAGTCTTTTTAATTTCTTTGATAGCTTGTTGATAGGACTCCTTATCTGCCTGTTCAAAGTCTAACTGTATGCCTTTTATTTTATTGATAGTCTTACTGAATATGACTCTATCTTCTAAGTCTTTAGCTTGTACATTCATATCCAAAAATGCCGTAAACATTTTTTGCCCTTTCTTCTCTATACCTTTTCTAGTATCGGCTTTTACAGTAAGAAATATTTGAGCGTCGTTTTTATTACCTACTGGAGTGAATCTCATTTCACTAAGGGCAGATTCTACAGCAAAGCGTAAGTCTGAGCCCTTTTCATCTTTACCAAAATGTTTTTCTTCAGTTTGCACATATATTGTTGGCGTATATACATAAACTGGCACATTGATTTGGTGAGTCTTAATGCTTTTAAACAGTTTCTTTATGAAGTCGCTATCGCTACCTTCGTCTAGCCAAGCCTGAAAATCTATTCCGACTTCTATTTTTTGTACGGTCTCAACGCTTTTAATTTTGGGTACAGAAGTGATAAAAACACCATTGGTATCGGTACTTTGGCTGATGTCTTTTAACTCAAGAAATACAGATGAAGTGATGAGGGGTATGTCAGCTAGTAGATTACCTTCGTGTTGTACGGTTAATTTAATTCTATCTACAGAGTTGCCAATCATAGCTTTTATCTTTTTGCTTTGGCAAAAGATTTGGTAGTCGTCTATGTATGAGCGAAAACGAGCAATGATTTCACTGCCTAGAAAAACGGTTTCTCTGTCAAACTCAGTTTTTAACGGCTCACTAAGGTAGGGTTCTAAAACATCTAAGGCTTTGACGTAGTAAATGTATTTTTCCTTGAGTGGCGTATAATACATAATGGCTTTGTTCAAAAAGTATTTGGATTCTTCTATGGCTTCTTGTATTCTAGCCGTTCTAGTTTCTTGATACAGTTGTTTGCTGAGTCGGTAATACACCCAATATTCATTTTGTTGTGTGAACGTACCTGCCATTTCGTAGCCCTCAAGGATTTCGTTAGCTTTTACCTCGATGTTAGATTTAAAATCTTCTTCGTAGCCATATTCTCTATCCATTTGTAGAAATACAGATTGGGAAGAAATACTGACTTTGATTTGAGAGCTAAGGTTTTGCAGTGCATTTTGTTGAGCAACTTGAATATAGTCTTGGGGATGTGTACTTCTATCGGCTATGCCTATCCCAATATAATGGCTGTCAGAAACGGGATATTCTTTTACCCAAGCAGGAATACCAGCATCTAGCTCGCTAGTCTGTTTTGAGGATTGGCAAGAAATGATAAAAAGGCTGAGAAGGAGTAGGGATAGTTTATTCATTTTCTGGATTATAATTATTAACCATTTGACTCACTTCTGTTGCAATTTCTTGGTAGATATCGTTGGCCAAAGCGTTCACTGATAGGAGAGTTTTCTTGTTTTTAAACAAGTTTCTTAAGGCTCTCTTTTGGGAGTATGAGGTTTCTACAATATCGTTAGGACTTTGTTTATTTTGCCATCTCCAATTACCAGGAACAATATTATTGTAGTTGGTGTTGGATTCAGCAAAATGGACTTCATCTCGACGGTTTAAATTAATGAGTTTAGTCAATAGTATCTCGCCACTTTCGGTAGAGATAAGCTGAAATTGAAAGCCTACTTGTACGCTAGTATTTCCTCTGTACTCTTGGTATTTTATTTTGTCATATACCGTTTCGTAAAAATACTTTTCTGTTTCTTCGTCATACTTACGAACTTTCCTTTCTGCCCAAGCCTTTTTTTCAGTTTTAACTATTGGGTTTTTTTGTTTAGAAAAGCTGACTAGTTTACCAGAAATGATAGCTTTAGCACCGATTAGCTCACCCGCTTGGGCGTTAGTATTTTCTGCTACTTGACCACTAAGTCCCATAATTTGTTCGTCTATAAAATTTTGGGTGTAAGTTCTGTCAACAAGTTTGATGAAAGGGTTATTGAGTTTCATCAATTTATCACTCACTAGTGCCGATATAGCCGATTCGCCACCACTTTGTAGTGTGGCGTTTTGAAATTCTACGATAGCAATAGTAAATAGTCCAGCCTCTAGAGCTAGTGCTTTTCTTTGTTTGGTTTCTTGGTAAGAGTCAGGTATTTTGTCGTACTCGTAGTAGGCAGAGCGGAACTTTTCTAACTCTAGAAATTCATTAGCTTTTCTGTAGATAGGCTCAAAAGTAGCAACGTTTTTAAGGTCGTTAACATCTTTGAAGTTAGGCTTGAGTAGGGCTACCTCTTTTAGTAGTTTTTCAGACTCAGAAAAATTCTCTTGTTCTAATAAGTCCATAGCTTCAACATATATGGTACTGACGTACTCATCAACTAATCTGTTGTAATCGGTGGTGTATGTGCTAGGGATATCTATAGCGATGTTATACTTTTTTATTTTTTCTTTTGTGTCATTAGCATTTCTATAATGATAGATAGCAGCTCTTTTATCGCCAAAGTTTTTAGACTTGAAAAATTCATCGAGGTAGGAATTGACTTGCTTTTGTCCTGAAGATCGAAGCCCTTCTTTAGCAGCAATAAAATCTCCTTTTTTATCTAGGGCTTTCATGTACTGAATACTAGCATCTTGATACAGATTCTTTTCAGAGAATTTATCGCCCTTTTTGGTCAATGATTTTGGCGTGTCACAACTTACTAAGGTCAAGATTAGAAGTGAGCTTAAAATGAGTTTGAAATACAAAGTGTTCATCTCACAAAAATAGTTTTTTTTGGAAATCATTTTATTATTGTATTTTTACGAAGAACAAATTAAAACAATGACATGAAAAAAGTACTATTATTATTCCTATTGACTCCCTTTGCTTTATTTTCCCAATCCTATGATGCCTTGTTTTTAGGTAATTCATATACCTTTTACAACAATATGCCTACTATGGCATCTTCCATTGCAACCTCTATGGGCGATACCCTTAATGTAGAGAGTAACACCCCCGGAGGTTGGCGTTTTATGAATCATGCTGAAGCCAATTCTTCGAGTATGCAAAAAATCAGACAGCAAGCCTGGGACTTTGTAATTCTTCAAGCACAAAGTAATGAGCCAAGTGTACCAGAATGGCAAGTTGAAGAAGAAGTTTACCCTTATGCCCAAGCATTGGTTGACTCCATTGCTGTCAATGACAGTTGTACAGAGCCTGTCTTTTTTATGACATGGGGGCGTAAATATGGAGATCCTATTAATGGTCAGCAATACCCTATTATTTCTACCTACCTAGGTATGCAACAACGACTAAGAGAATCCTATTTAGAAATGGGTATGGACAATGAGGCTACAGTAGCACCAGTTGGAATGGCTTGGAAAAAATCCATTGCTGATAACCCTGACTTTGAATTATATAATCCTGATGAAGGACACCCTAATTTAGCGGGTTCATACCTTGCGGCCTGTACTTTTTATTGCACTCTTTTTCAAAAAAGTTGCGAGGGCTCTAGTTATGTGCCCAATGGACTTTCAACAGAGGATGCAGCTACATTACAAAGTATAGCTTCCAATACCGTACTCGATAGCACTTGGGTGTGGAACATGTTCGCTATTCAATCTGCCGACACATCTTCTACCAATGACAGTACTTATTCATTTAGTGCTACTGCTTCCAATTACGACAATGTGGAGTGGAATTTTGGCAATGGGAATACAGCCAATACACTTAATGCCTCGCATACCTTTTCTGCTGGTCAGTACACAGTGGACTTGAGTGTTTTTTCCAATGGTGGCTGTTTAGTCAAGAAAGAATCCTTTGAAATAAATATTTCTTCCAACGATACCACCAATTCTAACGATACCACGAATACTACTGTTTTTTCAAATTCGGAAGAAACAATCAAAGTGTATCCTACGCCATTGAACGATTACCTTACTATTGAAGGTGGCAAGAATGTTATGCACTTTAGCTTACACAATTTACAAGGACAATTGGTGTTCAGTAAAGATATAGTAGGACTAGAGCGTATCAATTTTAGTCATTTGCCAAACGGATATTATATTGCTAATTTAGTAGCACAAGAAGAAGTACGAACCTTTAAACTTTTTAAAAATGATTGATAAAACAGCAGAAGCCATTAAGGTAAAATTATTAGAAGGCAAGCGATACAGTTTTTGCAGTTGTGGGTTGAGTAAAAACTTACCCTATTGTGACAATGCCCATCGAGAGCATAATGAAAAGCAAGGAACTGAATACAAATCCCTTAAAATTTTCCCTAAAGAAGATACGGAAGTATTGGTTTATTCAGCCACTTGGAAGCGTTGATAAATTGTAGAAAACTTTAGTATTAAATTTCTTTAAAGTCAAACACTATTTTTAATTTTAGAAAAAAAATAAAATGAAGAATTATTTTATGTCCGTAGTCTTTACTATGGGCTTTTTTTGGGTGTACGGACAACAAGAAGCTGATAGTACGCTTACGACCGAAGAAATCCAATTTAGAGATTCTATAGCGGCTATCAACACCAATAACGCTTTAATTCAAGAGATACAAGAATCTTATAATGCTGGTATAGAGGCTTTTGCGTCATCTAACTTTGAGAAAGCTATTACGTCTTTTGAATCTGTTATTGTTTTGGATTCTGCTAATGCGGACGCTTACTTCAATAAAGGTTTATCCCACAAGGAGTTAAAGAATTATGAACTAGCTATTTCTGATTTTGAAAGTACTTTTAGCATAGACGACAGCTATTTTGATGCTATTTTTAATATTGCCAAGTGTTACGAATTATTGAATAATAAGGAACTAGCCCTAAGCACTTATGATCGTTTATTGTCCATAGAGCCTAGTCGTGCTGAGGCGGCATACAACCAAGGCGTATTGTACTATTTGCAAAAGGATTATGATAATGCTATCAAAGCCTATTCTAAGGCCATAAAGATAGACCCATCTTATGCTTATGCACTAAACGATAGGGGAAGTTGTTATCGAGCATTAGAAGACTATGACAAAGCCATAGCCGATTATTTGGAAGCTAGTAAGAATGATGCCCAAGCCTTTATTTTTAACAATTTAGCAAGTGCTTATCGAAAAGCAGGAGATAAAGACCAAGCCATTGACTTTTATACCAAAGCCATACAATCCGATGCCAATTATGAAATGGCATACAACAACAGAGGGACGGTCTATTTTGAATCCGAAAACTACGATATGGCACTCAAAGACTTCAAGAAAGCGATAGAGATAAATTCCGATTATGCTATGGCACTATGCAATAGAGCCGCCATCTATCATTTGCAAGAGCATTATACTGGAGCTTTAGCAGATTTGGAACAAGCGGTTAAGCTACAACCCAACAATGCCACAGCTTTACTCAATAGAGGCATTACTCGAGAAATGCTAAGAGATGTTGACGGTGCATGTCAAGACTGGCAAAAAGCCTATCAACTGGGTATGGAAAAAGCCAATGAATATTACATTAACAATTGCGAATAAAAAGAGATATGAAACAGTTTTTTACACTAGTATTTTTCATAATGACCTGTAGCTTATTCGCTCAAGATGTAGCTTTCAAGAAAGGTAATTTTAAAGACGATAAAGCAGGTTTTGAAGAAGCCAAAGCCAATTTAGAGTTGGGTGACGAATGGTTGGAGAAAGGAAAGGCTAAAGTATTAGCTATGGTGTACGCCGCTAATGAGTACTCCAAAGCCTTAGAATTTTATTTGCCAGCCCAAGAGTTTAACCCAAATAATGCAGATTTAAATAGAAAAGTAGGTCACGCCTATTTGTATACCAATACCCCTTATAAGGCTATGCCATTCCTTAAAAAATCTTTAGAGTTGGCAGGAGATGAGGCAGTACCTTTTTTATATTTTTTATTGGGTAAAGCCTATCAGCTAGAACAGGATTTTGAACAAGCCGAAAAGTCGTTTTTACGCTATGGTACTTTAGCTAATGATAAAGAATTAGAACCCTACAAAAAGTTGAACAGAAAGCACATATCAGAAAGCAAGAGTGGTGCTGAGATTTTCGCTATGAAAACTAGAGTATGGGTAGATAACGTTAAGGAGTTAAATTCCTTTTACGATGACATAGCACCGAGTATTTCTGCTGATGGTTCGGAGATTATCTTCAACACCAACAAGAGTGGTAATTTTGATATATACTCAGCCGAGCGCAAAAAGAGAAAGTGGCAATCTATAAAAGCCCTAAACAGTCTAAATAGCGAGGGCGACGATGTATCTTCTTCTTTAGCCTATGACGGTCAGCGTTTGTTGTTATTCAAATACACCGATGGTCAAAGTGATATTTATGAATCTAAACTCAAGGGAACGGAATGGAGTGAGCCCGAGCTTAAGATGTCAAAGGTGGTCAATACCGAAGCCAATGAAACTTTTGCTTCTTACGACCCTCAAGATATCAAAGTTTATTTCATTACCGATGGTGGCTATGGTGGCGATAAGAACATCAGTTTTAGTGGTAAAAAAGATATGGAAGAAACCTTTTGGGGAAAAGCACAGAGTGCAGGGCAAGAGGTCAATTCAGGTTTTCAAGAAGGTTCGGTATATATGGCACCCGATGGCAAAACTATGTATTTCTGTTCACAGGGGCATACCTCCATAGGAGGCTATGACGTTTTTGTTTCTTACCGTAACGAATTGGGGCTTTGGGGCGAACCTATCAATATGGGTTATCCTATAAATACCCCTTATGATGAATTGTATTTTAGTATTTCTGCTAACGGAAAAAATGCCTATTTCGCTTCCAATAGAGATGGAGGTAATGGTGGTATGGATATCTATTGTGCTACCTTTTGGGGCGAACCTAAAAAACCGACGGTAGCTAGTGAGGACAACCTCATTGCCAGTATTGCTTCGCCTATAGAAGATACTTATATACCAGAAAGTGTGGAAGTTACCGTAGCCAATAGCTTAACTGTTTTCAAAGGGCGTATTTTAGACGGTCTGTTGCAAGACCCTATAGAAGCAGAAATAAAAATATTTGATAATGCTACGGGAGATGTGTATGCCGTAATGCGTTCTAACAGTGCTACGGGCAAATTCTTATTGTCTTTACCATCGGGATTGAATTATGGTATTTCGGTGGAGGCTGAAGGCTATTTGTTTCATTCAGAAAACTTCAATTTACCTGAAGGCTCAGCCTACAACATGATTAACAAAGACATTGAATTGAAGAACATCGATATTGGTAGTAAAATTGCTTTGAGAAATGTATTCTTTGACACAGGAAGAGCTGAGGTTAAGATAGATTCTTATCCTGAGTTAGACCGTTTGATACAACTGATGACCGATGTACCAAGTCTTAAGATTGAGCTTTCTGGACATACCGACAATGTGGGTGGCGATGTTGCCAATCAAAAGCTATCCCAAAGACGTGCAGAAGCCGTTAGAGCCTATTTAGTTTCTCGTTCTGTAGATGGGAGTAGAGTAACGGCTATGGGTTATGGGGCAAGTCGTCCAGTAGATACTAACAATACCAAAGCAGGTAGAGCCAATAACAGAAGAACAGAGTTTGAAATTACAGCCAATTAATTATGATAAATTGGATTCGTTCGTTCAAGTGGAGTATTCAACTTTACAATCTTTTCAAAAGAAAAGAATTACTTCATAACGTTCCTTTGTACAAGAAATACGGCCTTAAAAAAAAGTATTATTCCTCCATAACTTCAGAAGACTTCAAGCATTTGGATAACCCCAAACCACTTTTGGATAGACTAGATAGCGCACAAGAATTGCCCAAGATGGCAGCTTTCAAAGCTTTGGACGAGAATTTACAATCGGCACTCTTGCCTTGGTCGAAAAATGGCTATGCCATTTTAGAAAATTTCTTCAGCGAAGATGAAGTAGAACGTTATAATGCAGAGATACAGCATTTGCTCGATACCAATCAGGTTAATTGGGGCTATGCTCAAAAAATCATGTTTGCTATACGTCAGTCCAAACCCTTATTTGAATCCGCTACCAATCCCCAGTTGATGAGTATTTTAGAGATGCTAGTAGGAAAAAAAATGTCTGTTTTTCAGAGTATTAATTTTTTGAAAGGTAGTCAGCAGAAAGCCCACTCTGATTTTGTGCATATGACTACTTACCCACAAAATAACATCATTGCTGTATGGGTGGCTTTAGAAGATATAATTCCTGATAGCGGTCCCATATTTTATTATCCCTCGTCTCATAAATTGCCTTTGGTTCTTAATGCCGATTTTGACAATATAGGAACGGCTTTTAGAAATGGAAAAAAGGACTATTGCGACTACGAAGATAAAATAGAACAGATTATTGCCGAAAAACAACTACATAAAGAAATTTTCTTACCCAAAAAGGGCGATGTACTGATATGGCATGCCAATTTGCTACACGGGGGTGAACCTATACAAAATCCCCAATCTAGTAGAAAAAGTATGGTATTTCACTATTACGCCAAAGACGCCATTTGTTTTCATGAAATTAGTGAACGTCCAGCACTACGTCCAGTTTTTTCCTACCAATAATGTTTATTTTTTTCTTTTACTTTACCTTTTCTATGCTTTCAGTAGCTCAAGCTCTTGATAGCTTTTTTAAATATTTTTTTATTAGCGATGAAACACCTTTTATTTGACCTTGACGGCACTATCATAGAGCCCAAAGAAGGCATTGTCAATTCCATACGTCATGCTGCCGATTTGATGGGTGTAGTGATGCCTAGCGAGGAGGAGCTGCACCAATTCATAGGACCTCCCATAATGGATTCTTTTCAAGAGAAGTTAAAGCTAAGCTATGAACAAGCTTTGGAGGCAGTCAGTCATTTCAGACGTTTTTATGCTGAAACGGGCATACACCAAAACGCTTTGTTTACAGGCATTGCCGATGTCTTACATGCCCTCAAACAAGAAGGCTATACCCTATATGTAGCGACTTCTAAGCCGACAGTCTTTGCGAAAGAAATATTAGCAGAACACGCTTTAGACAAATACTTTGTGGAGATAGTAGGTAGTAATTTGGACAATAGCCGTAGCGACAAAACAGAAATTATAGCTTATATCCTTGAAAAGTACGCCCTAGAACCCAAAGACTGTTTGATGATTGGCGATACTAAATTTGATATTATTGGAGCCAAAAACCACCACATGCTTTGTGTTGGTGTCAGCTACGGACACGGTAATTTTTCAGAACATCAGCCCCATTATGTCGTGGATACTTGCCACGATTTGCAATTGTTGATAAAAAAAGAATTTCCGTTACAATAAATAACTTATATTTGGAATAGCTTAACCGCTAATAACAAGCTTAATTTTTCAAGTTTTTTTATGAAGCAACCCATGTTTAACCGCATGGGTTCCTTATTTTAAAGACTTAAAAAACCATGAAAAAACAATTGATTCTAAGCCTATTTTTCCTTTTGAGCATTGCTGTATCTGCTCAAGAACACAGCCCCCCACACATAGATGTTAGTGGCACTGCCGAAATGGAAGTGGTACCCGATGAAATATATATAGCCATAAGTATTCACGAACGGACAGAAGGCAGAGAGGTATTGACAGTAGAACAGCAAGAAAGCAATTTGAAAGACGCTTTGCGAGCCTTGGGAATAAATCTCAATAATTTGGAACTTTCCGATGCCAATGCCGATTATATTCGTATAAAATGGCGCAAGAAAAATGTTATTAGCCGAACCGATTACCGTTTGAAGGTGGGCGATGCTTTTATGCTAAGCAAGGTATTTGAGCAATTGGATAAACTCAACATAAAAGACGCACGTATAGTAAAAGTTAGCCATTCCAAGATAAAAGCCTTTGAAAAAGACATACGCATACAAGCCATTAAAGACGCTAAAGATAGAGCCGATTACCTCTTAGAAGCTATTGGCGAACGTAGGGGTAAAGCCATGCAAGTAAAAGAAAGCAATTCGGACATAAGACCCTACGAGAGAAACCTAAGGGCACAATTTACAGATGCTATAAGTGTTTTTTCTGAAGGGGTGCAAAGCACTAGCCAAGGCAAATTTAAAGGAACTATACAGTTTCAAAAGATAAAACTACAATCCTCGGTCTTTGTCAGATTTGGGATAGAGTAAAGTACTATGGATAAATTTAGAATTAAAAAAAGAATATATACGGATGCCTACGGAAAAAGTAGAGAAGAATTTTGGGCACAAATAAAAAAATGGTGGTGGTTTTGGGTCGATTGCCCAGGTATTTATGCCCACGATTTTAGTTATGAAACTTACTGCATAGAATATAGAGTGATAAAGTTTCCTCATTATAAGCCTTGCAAACGCCATTTGGAAAACCATTTAAAGAAAAGCCCAGAAATAAAATATTTGGGTTGTACCATTATGCCAGGCTATACCAAACACTTAAAAATCATCTATTTTAATCTGAATAACAACCTCAACCCCAACAACCCCCACTTGATGGATTTTGAGTATTCAGATAATTTGGAAGAACTGAAAGAACGCATAGCCAAACGCACCCAAACTATTAAAGAATATGTAGTTCGTGAAGAAACATAAATACAACTCCAAACCTTAACACTTCATTTTTGATATCCCTCATTTAGGAATATGAAAAAATGAAAGCATGAAAAAAATATATTTTATAATTATTGTAAGTGCTGTAATAGTATACTTAACTAAAGATGAAAGTGACAATTCAAAAAATAAGACTGAGGAAGCGATAACTGAGCAAAAACTAGAGAATACAATAGTTAAAAAGAAAAAGAACAACAAGCCGAAATTGAATGATGAAGAAAAATTTGAAATAGTATTTGAAGAATTTAAATCACTTTATTATCAGTTAGTCGAATTTAAAGATGAAGACGATTTTAAAACGTATGGATTAGGTAATGGAGGACCATATAACGATTGGTTAATAAAGTTGTATGTGCTTAAAAACAACCCTGCTTCTGATTTATTAATTAAAAAAAGAATTGTTGTAGGTGACTTAGAACAATTAGCATTAGCTTATGTTGATTCAAAAGGACAAGAAAATGAAATAACAAGAAATTTTAGTCAAATTTTTAGTCAAGCATTTTCATCAGATAATCAGGTGGTAGTAGATGAACAAAAGCCAACACCTCAAACTGAATCTAATTTATTTGGTAAGTGGACGATTATAAATACTTCAGCTAATTTCTCATATACCTATGAGATTCATGTGTCAAATGGAGAATATAAGGGCATTATTCCTGACTTTAATAATAAAATTGAAAGATTAGAAAAAATAGGTAATAAATATTTTGTAATTGGAAGTAAAGACGGCGAATATTATGTGATTGATGATGAAATGAATATGACCTTGTATGATAATAAGGGAAGTTTATCTACAATGGGTTATAAAGCAGTGAAAAAATGAAAATTTATTCTAAAAATTGGATAAATAAAATATATAGGTTTATAATATCAAGTGACTTCTTATTCTTTTTTATTTCAATTTCATTATTTATTTTATTTAAAAGATTGATCGAAAATATTATTTCAAACTCATTAGTTGAGTATTTATTTTCATTTATCGAAAAATCATATCCTGTCGATTTGATTTTTATTATTCTAGTTTTAATTGGAATTATTACAATGATTTATGATTTCAAAAGATTCAAACCTTCAAAAAACTTTAGTAAAATATTAATTTTAATTAGCTTAATATATTTAAGTTTTTACAGATTTAAAGTTGATTCAGTATGGAGGTTTGAAGAGTTTTTTTTAAATGATAATTTTTATTATTTAGATGTAATACTTCTATTGACATTATTTAGGTTAGTGCTTCACACAAGCAAATTAGCTGTAATTAATCCTTTAAATTCTAAAGATGCCTTTTTTAATGAGGAATCATTAGGAGAAAATGGGGAGGATGAATTTGGATATTCTAATTATGTTTCACAATTATCAAAAAAAATATTGGAAAGCAATTTTGATAATTCTTTTGCAATAGGTCTTAATGCTAGTTGGGGAATGGGGAAAACATCTTTTATTGATTTACTTCAAAAGAAATTGAAAAATGACGATGTTATAACAATTGAATTTAATGTTTGGGCTAGTAAAAACTCTAATTCGATTGTTCAGAATTTCTTTAAAATATTAGATGAAAATTTGAGAGTTTACAGCTTATCTTTAAGTAGACTGATAAGAAGATATTCAAAAGAAGTACAAAATTTGAATTCTAACCTTGCTATCAAATTAATACATGAATTTTTGATATATTTTTTTAAACCTTTATCAACTGACACTTTATATAGCGAAATAAATACAACTCTTTCAGCTATAGATAAAAAGTTAATTATTTTTATTGATGATGTTGATAGACTTTCAACTAGTGAAATTATTGAGGTTTTGAAATTGATTCGTAATACAGCAAACTTCCGAAATACCTTTTTTTTAGTTGCATATGACAGAAACTATGTGGTAAGTGCTATTAAGTCACACAATTGCTTCAATGAAAGAAAGTACTTAGAAAAGATTTTTCAACTAGAAATCAGTTTGCCTTTAATCCCAAAGAATGTACTTGAGCAACAGTTTTATATTAATGTTAAAGAAGTATTTCCAGATATTATTGAGAAGGAACAGTTTTTTTATTTTAAAGGTTATAAATATGATAATAAGATTAGAAAAATTTTAAATGACTGGCTAAAATCTAAAAGAGATGTAACAAGACTGTCAAATTCTTTTTGTTTAAATTTTGGAAAATTAATTGGGAATGTCGATTTATATGACTTCTTCAGCATTGAAGTTTTGAGAGTTTTCTACCCAGATGTATATGATTTAATTAAAGATAAGCCACTTGAATTTTTTGAAACACAATCAAGTGGAAATGATTTTACATATAAATTAAAAAAAGAAAATAATGTTGATAGCCTACCGCTAAAAATAACTTTATATCGTTACTTGGAAGAGAATAGTTTAAAATATTTTCTTTCTTCAAATGAAATAGAAAAAATCAGTTCACACTTAGATGAAAATTTATTTTGTAGAAGTTTTTCAAGTGATAAACTTTCTATAGTTTATCCAAGTATGTTTGATATTTATTTTTCATATATGATTCCAATTTCAAAAATTCCTCGAATACAATTTTCTAAAGCTAGGAGAAGCAGTTTTAATGATTTTAAAAACTCAATTGATAAGTGGATATCTGATGGATTAGAGTTAGAAATTGCAAGAGAACTAGAAATAATAAGGCAATATGACAATAGAGATGATTATGAAAAAGTAATTTCAAGTATTTTTTATTTAGTAAACCAAAAATCTAATCTATTAAAATATAGAGTAAATGTAAGATATGATGATACTAACTTGATAAATAAGTTAAATAATTATGAAAACTGTATTGTAAACAAATATTATTCGAAGGAAAAAGAACCGTTTTATGAGTTTTTAATTAAACAATTTCAAAATGCAAATCCTCCATATTATTTTGAGTCTGGTGTATTACGACGTTTGAACGAATTTAATTCAAATGTTGTTTTAAATTCATGTGATAGAAAAAGAATTATGCTTAATTATTTAACAAAATATACAGAGCAAATTGAATCAATAGATGATGAAGTATATAGGTTGTTTTATTGTTGTTTTGATGTTAATGATAGGCACAAAATTTATTGGACAGAAGCTATTGAAATAATGTTAGAATTCGTTAAGAAAGATTACGATCAGTTTTTATTAAGTTTGATTAAAAAAGACTATAGATCAGATAAATATTATATTTTCGAAGTTGTCGATATTCTTTTTAGCGGTAAACATTTATTCAAACCATTTTTGATAAGTTTAATGAGATTTGATTTAAAATATCTTCATGAGTTTAAAAAATTTCACAGGAATTTTGAAAAAATAAGCTATTCGACACCAGTAAACTTTCATTTTGAAATTATTCCAATTGGTAGTAACTAACAAGCTTAAATCTTAATACCCCCCGCTAGCGCGAGCATCTTCTTGTACCACAAAAACACTTATTCCTTAGAGCAAAGACTCCCCATTGCTATTGCTGGTTAGCACACTACTCATATAATCTAAAAATGGGCGTACAGCCTTTAGGTCGGTGTTTAGACGCTGCAAAAAGTCGGGTGCAGTAGCTTGACTTTGGCTGTAGCGTACACTAAAGAGGTGTTGCTTAAAACGCAATAGGTCTATGTGTGGGTGGTCTTTAGCAAAGCCTTTGGGAGCGGTTTTTACGGCATCGCCGTGAAGCTCACCCCAAATGGTTTTAAAGTTGGCTTTGTTTATCAGTTGGCGGTACTCATCGCCATCTACGGCTAATTCTTGGCGGATGCGTTGGAGATCTGCTGGGCTAGGATCCCAAAAGCCACAGGCTAAGAAAATATCATTGGGGCTGAGGTGTAGGTAGTAGCCTCCTCTTAACTCGGGTTTGCTTCGGTGCCAGTTAAGTCCAAAATGGGTTTTGTAGGGTGTTTTATTTTTGGAAAAGCGCACATCGCGGTAGATGCGAAAAAGCTTAAAACCGTCTACGCTATCGTGGGTATTGAGTTGGTCTTTTAGAGTCTCGCCAAACTGCTTGACAGATTTCTCCAAAGCTTTAAATTCGGCTTTGTTTGGCTCAAACCACTCGCGGTTATTGTTTTCTTCTAATTTGCTAAAAAATGAAAAAATGTCAGTAGATAATTGCATGCACTAAAGATAGGTATTTTCTTGTAAGCATCTACATTCTAGCCGCTTAGGTGCTTTTTTTAATCGCCCTTTTCTTCCACAAATTCAGCACCACACCCGAAATAACCATAGCAATACCCAATAGACTCATGATGCCATAACTTTCCCCAAAGAGGAGGTAGCCAATGGCTAAGGCGTAAATGGTACCCACGTACTTAAGACTTATCATCTTGTTGGCTACACCACTTTGTATGCCCTTAGTCATCAGTATTTGGGCAATTTGAGTAAACAGTCCCATCAGTAAAAGGTACAGCCAGTCTGTGCCTTGAGGTGTCACCCAATTCAAATAGGACAGTACCGACATAATGGGAATGGCCACCAAAGGGAAGTACAAGACTACCACCACAGGGTGTTCCGTGTCTTTGAGTTGGCGTATGCAAGTGTATGCCATACCTGAAAACATAGCCGAGCATATACCTATGAGCATAAAAGTTAGGGAAATACGCTCGTCAAACCCTTTTATCAAGGCTACTCCAGCAAAGGAAATGCCAAAGTAAAGCCATTGTTTGATTTGCATTTTTTCCTTGAGAAAGATAGCCGCAAAGAGGGCAGTAAAGATGGGCGAGAGGTATTGCAAAGTCACTGCACTGGCTAGGGGTATGTTTTGTAAAGTATAGAAAAATAACAATAGGGCAGTAGTGCCAAAAATACCTCGCATCAATAAGACCTTTTTATTGTTGCCCAATAGGGGTATGCCTAATTTTTGGAGCATAGCCACACTCAATACGATAGAGATGATGGAACGGAATAAAATGAGTTCGTGGGCTGGAATATGAGGCAAGTACTTCACACAGATTTGCATGAGGGCAAAAGCTAGGGTAGAACCTAGCATATAAAAGACGCCTTTTTTCACTGAAAGAGTTGTTGTAAGGCTTGTGATGGGCTGAGTTTAGCTTCAATAACTTGCTGTTCCAATTGGGCTATTTGGCTTTGGTGTTGGCTATAAAAGTCATCGTGCAAACGGGCTTTTATCATCTGATGAAACCAATAGCGGTTTTGCTCTTGGCGTTGGCTTTGTAAAGTCCCTCGTTCTTGGGTCCATTTGCGATAAGCCTCGATAGTTTCCCAAGCTTGGTCAATGTGTTGTTTTTCCAATGCCGAACAAATCCCCACCTGTGGAGTCCAACCGTTGGGGTTAGGAGGGAAAAGGTGTAAGGCTGTTTTGTATTGGGCTTGGGCTTTTTTAGCTGGAATGAGGTTATCCCCATCGGCTTTGTTGATGAGTAAGATATCTGCCATTTCCATAATGCCTCGTTTGATGCCTTGTAGCTCGTCACCAGCCCCAGCCAACATGAGCAATACAAAGACGTCCACCATAGAATGAACGGCTGTTTCGGATTGTCCTACGCCTACCGTTTCTATGAGTATGACTTCATAACCAGCAGCCTCGCAAAGGAGTATGCTTTCTCGTGTTTTTTTAGCTACGCCACCCAAAGAACCTGCCGTTGGTGAGGGGCGAATAAATGCCAAATCATCAACCGACAATTCGTGCATACGGGTTTTGTCACCCAATATGCTACCTCCTGATTTTTCGCTAGAGGGGTCAATAGCTAAAACGGCTACCTTAATGCCTTGGGCTGTAAGGTGCTTACCTAGGGCTTCTATAAAAGTGCTTTTGCCTACTCCAGGAACTCCCGTTATGCCTATACGCAAAGATTGTCCGCTATGGGGTAATATGTCTTGTAGGATGATTTGGGCTTCTTGTTGATGCTCGGCAAGTGTACTTTCCACTAGGGTAATGGCTCTAGCCAATGCCGAACGATTCCCTGCTATAACCTCTTGACTGAGCTTATTCATCGAGCAATTGCTTTAATATGTCAATAGCCGCTTGGGCAATGACTGTTCCAGGTCCAAAAATACCACTTACTCCAGCTTGGTACAAGAAATCGTAGTCTTGTTGTGGAATCACGCCACCAGCAATAACTAATATATCGCCACGCCCCATAGCCTCAAGTTCACTAATGACTTGTGGGACTAAGGTTTTGTGTCCTGCTGCTAGAGAAGATACGCCCAAAATATGCACGTCATTTTCTATGGCCTGTTTGGCGGCTTCTTTAGGCGTTTGGAACAAAGGACCCATATCTACATCAAAGCCCAAATCTGCAAAGGAGGTGGCTACCACTTTAGCACCTCTATCGTGGCCATCTTGTCCCATCTTAGCGACCATCAAACGGGGACGTCTTCCTTTTTGCTTTTCAAAAGTAGCACTCAGCTCTAAAGCTGCTTTGAAATGGGGGTTGTCTTCTATTTCCATCTTATAAACACCTGATATCGAATTGTTTTGTGCCTGATAGCGACCAAAAACCGTTTCACAAGCATACGAAATTTCGCCCAAAGTAGCACCTTTTTGGGCGGCTTCTACAGCCAAAGCCAATAGGTTGCCCTCCCCATTTTCACAGGCTTGGCTAATGGCATCTAGGGCTTGTTGTACAGCGACTTCATCGCGTTGGTCTTTGAGTTCTTGGAGTTTTTTTATCTGAGATAAACGGACTGCTGTATTGTCCACTTCCAAAATATCCAAGTCTTGTTCTTCGGATTTGTTCTTATAAGCATTAACCCCAACAATGGTATCTTTTGCACTGTCTATTCGGGCTTGTTTTCTAGCGGCGGCTTCTTCAATACGCATTTTAGGTAAGCCCGTTTCTATGGCTTTTGCCATACCACCCAATTCCTCAATTTCTTGTATGTGTTCCCATGCTCTTTGGGCGATGTCGTGAGTTAGCTTTTCTACGTAGTATGAACCGCCCCAAGGATCTACTGTTTGGCATAAGCCAATATCGTTTTGTAGGTAAATCTGTGTATCTCTAGCAATTTTAGCTGAAAAATCGGTAGGCAAAGCGATGGCTTCGTCCAAAGCGTTGGTATGCAAAGATTGTGTGCCACCCATAACGGCTGACATGGCCTCAATACAGGTACGGCTGATATTGTTAAAGGGGTCTTGCTCGGTCAAACTCCAACCACTCGTTTGGCAATGGGTTCTTAGAGCCAAAGATTTAGGGTTTTTAGGATTGAATTGCTTTACAATTTTTGCCCATAGCATACGAGCGGCTCGCATTTTGGCAATTTCCATAAAGTGATTCATGCCAATGCCCCAAAAGAAAGACAGGCGAGGAGCGAAGGTGTCAATGTCCATACCAGCCTCTATACCCTTGCGTATGTATTCTAAACCATCGGCTAAGGTGTAGGCTAATTCTATATCTGCCGTAGCACCAGCCTCTTGCATGTGATAGCCCGAAATACTGATGCTGTTGAATTTGGGCATGTGCTCAGAAGTGTATTTGAAAATATCCGAAATGATACGCATAGAATGTTGGGGCGGATAGATGTAAGTGTTACGCACCATAAATTCTTTAAGGATATCGTTTTGTATAGTTCCCGCTAAGTCTTTTTGGTCTACACCTTGCTGTTGGGCGGCTACAATATAAAAGGCCATAATGGGCAATACCGCACCATTCATAGTCATAGAAACGGACATTTTATCTAAAGGAATACCATCAAATAAGACGTTCATATCGGTGATGGAGTCTATGGCTACACCAGCTTTGCCAACATCGCCTTCTACTCTAGGGTGGTCGGAATCATAACCCCTATGGGTAGCTAAATCAAAAGCTACCGATAAGCCTTTTTGCCCAGCGGCTAGGTTTCTTCTGTAAAAGGCATTGGATTCTTGTGCCGTAGAAAAACCAGCATACTGACGAATAGTCCACGGGCGACTGACGTACATAGACGAATAAGGCCCTCTCAAATTGGGAGCTATACCAGCCCCAAAATGAATGTGCTCAAGGTCTTGAATATCTTCTTTAGTGTACTTGCTTTTGACGGCTATTTGCTCTGCCGTATGCCACAAAGGTTGTTCTATATTTTCAACCTTGCCTTCTTGTCTTTCGGATTGTAAAAAGCCTTGGGTTAGGGCTTCTAGGTAGTAGCTTCCTGCACTAGGGTCTTGTACTTTTTCTAAAAAACTTTCTTCCCTCAGGATATGATGTTGGTTACGTGCCAAACGGTTCGAAAAGTCGGTGACTTCCTCAAAAGATTGGTTGTATGGGCGTATCATAAGAGCATCACAACCCCCAAAAATAGCCGACATACTTTCGGTAGTCGTTCGCAATAAATTGTTGTAAGGCTGTTCAGTCGTTTTATTGGCTAAAGT
Organism: Flavobacteriales bacterium; assembly: GCA_016779995.1. Classification (NCBI taxonomy): domain Bacteria; kingdom Pseudomonadati; phylum Bacteroidota; class Flavobacteriia; order Flavobacteriales; species Flavobacteriales bacterium. Next base: position 247,219 of record JADHMO010000001.1, on the reverse strand, counting down.
AGTTTGTGCCAAGATAAAGGGTATGGTCTTATTTATTGTTTCAAAGGCTATGAAGAAAGCCCTCATTTTTGCTATTTCTTTGAAGTAATCGCTACCTATGGTAAACACATATTGTGAGCTTAGTTGACCTTCTTCAATGGCTTGGTAAATGTCATCGACAAAAACCGTATGGTAAACGTAATTCGGAAGATTTCCTTTGTTTTCTTGTCCGTGAAAAGCACCTAATATGTCTTCAGGGTTAAGCCCTCTTTCTTGGACTAAATCCTCAAACTCTTGTATGCTTTCTTTGGAATAATTTTCAAAATCTACTCGGATATGTTGTATGAGTACATCTTGAAGTAGTGTTTTTAATTCTTGTGGATTGGAAAAGCACAAAGCCGTCATGCCATTTTGCAAGGCTTCCAAAGCTTGTTGATTGCCTTTTTTAGGATCTGAGCCATCTATCCATTGTACCGATTCCCAACTTTCAGTAATTGGTAGGGGTTTAAAGTGCTTGTGGGTGTCGGAATGGTAAAAAGGAAGCGTACCCTCTGAGCTAATAAGACTCTCAAAGGTTTTACCTTTTAGGTCGGCACATAATTTGTCTTTCCATTGCTGACTGCTAACAGCAGCAAATTCTGAAAATAATTTATTCATCCGAATCTATGATAACTATGACGTCTTCGTTTTCCTTTTTCATCAAGTACTTTTCTCTAGCAAATTTCTCTTGCGTTTCTTGATTGTTGGTCAGGTCGAATAGAGCAATACTATCTTTTTCTATTTCGTCTTGGTAGTAATTTTTTTGTTCTTTCAAATCCTCAATTTCGGATTTCAGTTTGGCTTGTTTTATCCAGTTGTTGGAGTCAAAAAAGGCTACCCATACGATAAGGATTAGCGTAACAAGTATAAACTTGTTCTTCAAGATAGGGGGTAATTTATCGTAATACTCTTTCAACATTGTTCTCAAAAGTAAAAAAAAGCGTTGGATTCATAACCCAACGCTTAAAATTTAATTATCCTAAAAATGGATACCTGTAGTCTTGAGCAGGAACAAAGGTTTCCTTAATGGTGCGTGGCGATACCCAACGCAATAGGTTGAGTATAGACCCTGCCTTATCGTTAGTTCCAGAACCTCTAGCACCACCAAAAGGTTGTTGTCCTACAACAGCCCCTGTTGGCTTATCGTTGATGTAGAAGTTACCGGCTGCATTTTCCAAAGCTTTAGAGGCTTCTTCAATAGCATATCTGTCAGTAGAGAAAATAGCACCTGTAAGCGCGTATTCACTTGTATTGTCCACCAATTCTAGAGTGGCCTTCCAATCTTTAGGCTCGTAAACGTAAATGGTAATGACAGGTCCAAAAATTTCTTCACACAAGGTTCTGAATTTAGGATTGCTCGTCAGCACTATGGTTGGTTCTATGAAGTAGCCTTTAGATTTATCGTATCCACCACCAACAATAATTTCAGCATCGGATTGTTCCTTGACGTAGTCAATGTATTGTGCAATTCTATCGAATGCCTTTTCGTCTATGACAGCATTGATGAAGTTGGAAGGGTCTTCAGGACTTCCCATTTTAAAGGAGTTGGCATCTGCCACAATTTGAGTTTTGACTTCTTCCCACATATTAGAAGGGATATAAGCTCTTGATGCTGCCGAACATTTTTGTCCTTGGTACTCAAAAGCACCTCTTGAAATACCTGTAGCCACTTCAGCAGGAACTGCCGATTCGTGAGCTACGATAAAGTCCTTACCACCTGTTTCGCCAACTATTCTGGGGTAGCTTCTGTATTTTTCTATGTTGTTACCTATGGTTTTCCAAAGGTGTCTGAATACGCCTGTAGAACCCGTAAAATGTAAGCCGGCAAAATCTTTGTGATTGAATACCACATCGCCTAAAACAGGACCGCTTACTGGTACTAAATTAATAACGCCATCAGGAAGTCCTGCGGCTTTAAACAAATCCATTATGACCTTAGCCGAATATACTTGAGTGCCAGCCGGTTTCCATACAATGACATTACCCATCATAGCAGGTGCAGCACAAAGGTTAGCACAGATAGAAGTGAAGTTAAAAGGTGTAATGGCCAAAACAAAACCCTCCAATGGTCGGTGTTCTAATCTGTTCCACATGCCCGGTGCAGATTCGGGTTGCTCACCATACAATTGAGTGACGTATTCCGCATTGAATTTGAAAAAGTCTATGAGTTCACAAGCGGCATCTATCTCGGCTTGAAAGACATTTTTGGATTGTGCTAACATAGTAGCAGCATTAATTTTTGCTCGGAACGGTCCAGCCAATAAATCGGCAGCTTTTAAAAAGATAGCCACCCTTTGGTGCCAAGGCATAGATGCCCATTCCTCTCTAGCCTCTAAGGCCGCATCAATAGCCATATTGACGTGTTCTGCAGTAGCCATACTGTATTGTCCTAAAACATGTTGATGATCATGTGGAGGAACCATATTGATTTTTTCTGATGTGTGAATTGTTTTACCACCAATGTATAGTGGTACATCTATGGTTGAATTATACATAGCTTGGTATGTGCTCAATAATTCTTCTCGTTCAGGACTACCTGGCTCGTATGATTTTACGGGTTCGTTAGTAGCTACGGGTACATTAAAAACGCCTTTTGACATATTTTTTTAGTTTATTTAGTAATTGGTGCAAATTTATAGGAATATACCATCATAACAAGTCTTTTGAAGTCAGTTTTTGAATTCCTATCAACTGGTCGTACGATTCTCCTGTTGGTCTATGATATATATATATGTGGTAATCGTTTACAGTTTGGTAATGTGTGCCTTCTATGAATTTGTTGATATTGCCACCTTCGTATTTTTTAAGGACGTATTCGTAATTATAATAACCTTGTTTGAGGTATATATTGGTTTCGTATTGGTTTTTTTCTGCATTGTAAGTCATGCGATGACTTTCTGGAAAACCATAGTCGCTAATTTGTCCGAAAACATAAAGGTCACCATGACTAATTTCATGCTCGTACGGAAGTGTAAAACGTACTAAAGCATAATCGGCTTCTATGGCATTTCTTGAGCCTTCTTGTACTCGTATCAAACGCTTACCATTGATGTCTTGTACTAAGCCCGAGTAACGTTGAAAACGTCTAGCTTCGTCAGTTCTTAATACTACTTTGTGGGTGTCGGATTCAAAGCTAATATCGGCTAATCGTTCAGAAAGATAACGCAAACTTTGTATATCAAAAAATCGGTATTCGTTACCGCCGTCAAAAAGGTTTTCGTCTTCGTAATCGTAAACGATTTCTTCATCTTTTACAAAGACAGCTTGTAAACCGCTAATGGCATTGTCCCATCTAGAATTTTGAGTGATAACAGGCATTATGTCACCGAATGGATTTTCTATCTCATAGCCGCTGTGATGTATGCTAAAGTCTATTTCGTGTTGGTAGTTGCGTTGTTCTAAATCTGTGGCTCGTTTGACACTGCCTTTAACCGATACTTTTTCGTCCATTATCATCATTCTTTGACTAAGGATAGGTTGGTCTCTTTGATTTTCTGGAAAAACAATAAGCAGGTAATTTCCAGAAAGGCTAGGTTTTAAGTTAGCACTAGGGATAACAGTTTGGTAATGGACATAATTTTGTATGGTGTTAAATGAAAATTGATAATCTGTGATGGGTTCTTCATAAAAACCCTCTAAATATTCACTCTCCATGAGGTCGGAAGGCGTCCAGTCGGCATTACAATGAATTAGGGTGTAGGCGTAGTTTTGTGGGTCGCTACTAAGGTCATCAAAAGAGAGTAGAAGACTGTCTTTGAAAGAAAGGTGTATGAGTGGATTTCCCATTTCAAAACGTAGGGGATGAAGCTGTACACTGTGAATAGAAGGCTCATAAATGGCATTTTCATAACGTAAAGTATTTTCTAAAATAAGGTCTTGGCTAATCGTATCGACTTCTTCTATTTCATCGATTGCTAAACTTTCAGAGCTTTCATCATCGTATAAAGATTCGTCAAATTGTGCTGTTTTTTTAGAGCCGCCGCAAGAAAAAAGTAATCCACAACAGAATATTGATAGTGCTAAAGTATTTTTCAAAGTCTTATTTTTTATTATTAACTACTATTTTACTCATTTATTACCACCTTTTCAAGCAAGAAAACCCACTCTTATTTAGAATCATTATAAATTAAAAACTCTTATTGAAATGTGGTGCGTTTAGTTTGCTACAAATGTATATTTTTGCGCACGAAAATCACAATTTTTACAAAAAGAGATGTCAAAAGATATCAGATTAAAAAAAGGCCTTAATATCAACCTACAAGGGGAGGCCGATAAAGTTTACGCCAGTATTCCTCGATCTCAAAATTTTAGTATTAAACCAACAGACTTTCACGCTCTGACACCCAAAATGGTTGTTAAAGAGGGTGATAAAGTCAAAGCTGGTACGTGCTTGTTCTTCGATAAGTATGACGAACGCATTCGTTTTTCATCGCCTGTTAGTGGTGAAGTGACAGAAATTGTTCGTGGTGCTAAGCGTAGAATTATGGAGGTTAAAATTGCTGCCGATTCAGAAGTTAGTTATGAAAGTTTTTCTCTAGACGCTAAGGCCTCTAGAGAGCAAGTTATTAAAGGCTTATTGGATAGTGGCGTTTGGCCATTTATTCGTCAAAAGCCATTTGATACGATTGCTAACCCTTCGGACAATCCTAAAGCCATATTTATTTCTACATTTGATACTGCTCCTTTAGCACCAGATAACGATTTCGTTTTACATGGTTTAGACAAGGAGTTCCAAGTAGGAATAGAGGTTATTAAGAAATTGACAGACGGTAAGGTACACCTCAATGTTGATGGTAATACCAATCCATCCAAAGTATTTACGGATTGTAAAGGAGTGGAAATCAACAAAATTTCTGGCTCTCACCCAGCAGGTAATGTTGGTGTGCAAGTTCATCACATAGACCCTATTAACAAAGGCGATGTGGTGTGGTATTTGTATCCACAAGATGTTTTGACTATTGCACGTTTGTTTACTGATGGCAAATACGATGTATCTCGCATTGTTGCTTTGACTGGTTCACAAGTTGAAAGACCACGTTATTACAGAACAATTTCTGGCGCATCTATCTCCAATATGATATCTGAAAATTCTATTAAAGATGGTAGCAACCGATTTATTAGTGGCAATGTGCTTACTGGTACTCAAATTTCTGCTGACGGTTGTATTGGCTTTTACGATTCTCAGATTACTGTAATTCCAGAGGGTAATGAGCAAGAATTTTTAGGTTGGATTGCTCCAGGTTTACAAAAATTCTCGATGTCTAAGTCGTATTTTTCGTGGTTAACACCAGCTAAGAAATACAATTTGAATACAAACTACAATGGTGAAGAAAGAGCTTATGTAGTTACGGGGCAGTACGAAAAAGTCTTGCCTATGGATATTTATCCTATGCAGCTTGTCAAAGCGTGCATGATTGAAGATATCGATGCTATGGAGCAATTGGGTATCTATGAAGTGTCTGCAGAAGACATGGCACTTTGCGAATTTGTATGTACTTCTAAAATGGAAGTTCAAAGCATTATTCGTGAAGGCTTAGATTTGGTTAAAAAAGAATGTAGTTAGAATTATTTACTATGAAATTATTTAAAAATTTATTGGGTTCGGTAAAACCTCACTTTGAAAAAGGTGGAAAACTTGAAAAATTGTATCCTGCATACGATGCTTTTGAGACCTTTTTGTTTGTGCCAGATCATACTACTCACAAGGGTGCTCACGTAAGAGATGCTATTGATTTGAAACGTACCATGTTTATGGTTATAGTAGCCTTAATTCCATGTTTATTATTCGGGATGTGGAATGTTGGTTATCAATACCACCTTGCTATTGGAGAGACTGCTACATTAGTTGAGAATTTTATTTTCGGATTTTGGAAGTTTTTACCCCTCATTATTGTTTCCTATGCAGTAGGATTAGCTGTTGAATTTGCTTTCGCTATTTATCGTGGTCACTCTGTAAACGAAGGATATTTGGTAACAGGATTATTAATTCCTCTTACTATGCCAATTGATGTACCATTGTGGATGTTAGCCATTTCAGTCATCTTCGCTGTTGTAATAGGAAAGGAAGTGTTTGGTGGTACAGGTATGAATATTTTAAACCCAGCACTTACTGCCAGAGCGTTTTTATTCTTTGCCTATCCTATATATATGTCGGGTGATAAAGTATGGGTACACAACGCTATGGTTGATGGTCACTCGGGTTCTACTATCTTAGGAGAGTTAGCAGCATCTGCTAATTGGCAATCCCTATCGTTCAATCCTTTTGATATGATGATGGGAACTATTCCTGGTTCAGTAGGAGAGACTTCATTCATTGCTATTATGATAGGAGCTCTTATACTTATAGCTACAGGTATTGGGAGTTGGAGAATTATCCTTTCTACCTTTGTTGGAGGTTTTGTTATGGCAACACTATTTAATATGTGGGGTGCAAACGAATTGATGGCAACACCTGCTGAGATTCACTTAATCATTGGAAGTTTTGCTTTTGGTGCTGTATTTATGGCAACAGACCCTGTGACAGGTTCACAAACGAATAGAGGAAAATATATATACGGATTTCTAATCGGTGTATTTGCCATAGTTATTCGTGTATTTAACCCAGCATACCCTGAGGGAATGATGTTGGCAATTCTATTAATGAACATCTTTGCACCATTAGTAGATCATTTCGTTATTCAAGGAAATATTAAAAGAAGATTAAAACGAGCTAACGCTTAATATTATGGATGTAAATAAAAATTCCTACACTTTTGGTTTTGCTGCAATAATGGTTGTCTTGGTAGCTACTTTGCTATCTGCTGCTGCTATTAGCCTAAAACCATTTCAAGACAAAAATATAGAGTCGGAAAAGAAACAGAATATACTTTCTACAGTTGGTATCGAAGTTAGTCGTGAAGATGCGGCAGCCGCTTACGAGAAAAACATCGTCAATACCTATGTTCTTAATAACAAAGGAGAAGAAGTAGAAGGAGACGCTTTTACGGTTGATTTGGGAGTTGAACTCAAAAAGTCAGCCGATCAACAATTGCTTCCTGTTTTCGAAAGTCAACAAGATGGTGAAAAGATTTATATTCTTCCAATGAGAGGTAAAGGTTTATGGGGTCCAATCTGGGGTTTTGTAGCTCTTAAAGAAGATATGAGTACTATTTCTGGTGCGGTCTTTGATCATAAATCAGAAACTCCAGGTTTAGGGGCGGAAATTTCATTAGGTTGGTTTCAAGAGCCGTTTATTGGAAAAACAATTTTTGAAGGAACGGAGTTAGTTTCTATCAATGTTGTCAAGGGTGGTGCTAAAGAAGATGATATGCACGCTGTTGATGGTATTTCAGGTGGTACAATAACTTCTGACGGTGTAACTGATATGTTAGCTGAGCGTTTTGGTCAGTATTTAGCATTCTTCAATAAAAAAATGTCTGAAATGATAGAATTGCCAACAGACTCTTTAGTAGTAGATAGTACAATGGCATTTAATTTAAATACTATACAATAATGAGCGATAAAAAAGAAGCTTTGTTTTCTAAGAAAAATAGAAAACTATTAATAGATCCTTTGAACGACAATAACCCTGTTACTACTCAAGTATTGGGTATTTGTTCTGCTTTAGCAATTACGGTTCAGTTGAAACCAGCTATTGTAATGGCTATTTCTGTTTTGGTGGTGCTATCAGTTGCCAATGTGTTGGTATCTTTTATGAGAAATTTAATTCCATCAAGAATTAGAATTATTGTACAGTTAGTAGTAATTGCTGCTCTAGTAATTTTAGTTGACCAAGTGCTTAAAGCCTTTGTTTACGATGTAAGTAAGGAACTGTCCGTATTTGTTGGACTTATCATTACCAATTGTATAATTATGGGTCGTCTTGAAGCATTTGCTTTAGGAAACCGTCCTTGGAAATCATTTTTAGATGGTTTAGGTAACGCCTTTGGTTATGGTTGGATACTAATTGTCGTAGCATTCTTTAGAGAGTTGCTAGGTGCTGGTACACTATTTGGTTATCCAGTACTTGAAAAAATGGGACTTTACGAAATGGGTTACGAAAACAATGGTATGATGATTTTACCTCCTATGGCACTTATTACAGTAGGTATAATTATCTGGATACAAAGAATGAAAAACAGAGATTTAATCGAATCTTAATATTGATACTATGCAAGAATTAGCAAATATATTTATCAAGTCGATATTCATTGACAATATGATATTCGCCTACTTTTTAGGGATGTGTTCCTATTTGGCAGTATCCAAAACAGTAAAAACATCAGTTGGTATGGGCTTTGCCGTCATCTTTGTGTTGGGCTTTACCATTCCTATCAACTATTTATTAGAAAATTTCATTTTGAAACAAGGGGCTTTGGTTTGGCTTAGCGAATCTTTCGTTGATGTAGACCTAAGCTTTTTGAGTTTCATTATGTTCATTGCCATCATTGCTTCTATGGTTCAATTAGTAGAAATGATTGTAGAGAAGTTTTCTCCTGCTTTATATGGCTCTTTAGGTATTTTCCTGCCACTTATAGCCGTTAACTGTGCTATTTTGGGTGGTTCATTATTTATGCAAGAAAGAGCATATACCAGTATTGTAGAAGCTACAGTATTTGGTCTAGGTTCTGGAATTGGTTGGTTTTTAGCTATTGTAGCTATTGCCGCTATCCGTGAAAAAATACGTTATTCTCATGTACCTGCTCCATTAAGAGGTCTAGGTATCACCTTTATTATTACAGGTCTTATGGGTATTGCGTTTATGAGCTTTATGGGAATCAAATTATAATTCGTTTAGAACAAACACACAAATGATAATATTAAGTACAACAACAATAGTTTCAAGTATAGCCATTTTTTTATTGGTAATTTTCGCCTTGGTAGGTATTCTTTTATTTGCCAAAGCCAAGCTGATGCCATCTGGTAAAGTTAAAATTACCATCAATGGAGAAAAAGAAATAGAAGTCGATGGAGGTTCTACTTTACTTAACACCTTAAGTAATGAAGGTATATTCTTACCGTCTGCTTGTGGTGGTGGTGGTACCTGTATTCAATGTACTTGCCAAGTGCATAATGGTGGTGGTGGTATCTTACCTACTGAAGAACCACACTTCTCTAAAAAAGAAATTGCAGACAACTACCGTTTAGGATGTCAGGTTAAGGTAAAAGAGGATATGGAAATATCTATTCCTGAAGAAGTTTTTGGTGTAAAAAAATGGGAAGCCACAGTTGTTTCTAACTATAATGTTGCTTCTTTCATTAAGGAGTTTATTGTAGAAATTCCTGAGGATATGCCCTACGAAGCAGGTGGATACATACAGATTGAAATTCCTGATTGTGAAATCAATTATGCCGATATGGACATTACGGCACATCCTGATGAACACGATGAGGCAGAAAAATTCAAATTGGAGTGGGATAAATTCGGTTTATGGTCACTTAAGATGAAGAATGATGAAGAAGTGGTTCGAGCATACTCTATGGCCTCTTATCCTGCTGAAGGTAGACGTGTTATGCTAAACGTTCGTGTTGCCACACCACCTTGGGACAGAGCAAAAAATACATGGGCTGACGTAAATCCAGGTGTAGCGTCTTCTTACATCTTTAGCAGAAAAGCTGGAGATAAGGTTACTATTTCAGGGCCTTACGGTGAATTTTTTATCAATAATTCTGAAGCGGAGATGCTATATATCGGTGGTGGTGCAGGAATGGCACCAATGCGTTCACACCTTTATGAGTTATTCAAAACTTTGAAGACTGGTAGAAAAGTAAGTTATTGGTACGGCGGTAGGTCAAAGAGAGAGTTATTCTACTTGGACCACTTTTATAGCTTAGAAAAAGAATTTTCAAACTTTAATTTTGAAATTGTTTTGTCTGAGCCATTAGAAGAAGATAATTGGACGCCTAAGAAAGATTTAGACGATAAGGAGGGTGATGGTTTTGTTGGTTTTGTACACCAAGCTGTAATTGATCAATACCTAACCAAACATGAAGCACCTGAAGATATAGAATTATATTTCTGTGGTCCACCACTTATGAACCAAGCTGTTTTAAAGATGGCTGATGATTGGGGTATTCCTGATGAGAATGTCCGTTTTGATGATTTCGGTGGATAATAAAATTTATTATTTTAAAAAAAAACCTCACTTGAAATAAGTGAGGTTTTTTTTATTTTTTCACTAATAGAGTTGTCTTTTTTAACTTATATTAGCGAAGTCTAAACACAATTCAACCAAACTTTATGATTTTTCTCTTAACCTTATTTTCCTTTAATTAGGGGGGGTGGGTTAAGAGCCTTTGGTTGTTTTCTCGTGTTTAGACGCACAAAATCCCCCCTTACTATACATCATTTATGAAAATAGTAAGAAAACAAGGTTTTTGTTCTTGTAGGTTTAAGAGAAAAGTAGTAAAAGATGAATCTTCATTTTCTAGTAGGTACTATTACCAAGACGAGCCTCGTTCAATTCTTATAAACTGCATTAGTTGTGGTCAGAAAATAAAAAAATCATTTATCCCAGTTCTACCTAGCGATAAGCAATCTAATGAATAAGATTATTTATTTTTTTAGTATTTGATAAACAGATAAGACTATTAGCAGTAGTATAGCTACTATGCCTATTTCTAGTTTATTATCACTACAAATTTCTACTAGAAATGATTGATCGGGATTTATTATAGTATCTTTTTTTATTCCCAATTCTAAAACTGAAAGTATTTTTAAAAGAATTAGAATAACAAACGCAACTATCATTAAAAAGTTGATATACTTTATTATTTTCAAGGTTTAAGGGATTTAAAAATTACGATTTAAAATTAGATATTTTTTTCAGTTTAGCCAATGACTTTAGTTACATTTGTTTCAAAGATTAAATTATGGATGTAAATGATTGTAATGGTAATTCTTTATCTAATGGTGACTCAGTCATTGTTATTAAAACTCTTGACGTCAAAGGTTCTCCTTTAGTCATAAAAAAGGGCACTAAAGTCAAAAACATCCGTTTGACAGATGATGCTAACGAAGTTGATTGTAAAGTGAATGGCACACGAGTGGTACTTAAAACAATGTATCTTAAAAAGAAATAGCTACCTCTTTAAACTATTTTCATAGGTGTTAATCCAATCCTTAACACTTATTTTTTTACATAGTTCGGCAATTAAATCATAAGGTATTTCATCTAAATACTTAAGTCTAACACAACTTTTCCCCATATCTAGCTTCCTTTTACAATGCTTAGCATATTCTTCTGTCCACCATTTAAATAATTTTGAGTCGGCGTATATTCCCATGTGATATAGTCCAATAAAGTTTTTTTGTGAGGCTATACTCATAAAAGGTAATGGTAGCTGAGGGCTAACATGATATCCATGAGGATATATAGAATGAGGCACTACCCAACTAGGCATTCCATAGCCCAAACATTCTTCAAAACCATTAGGAAGATTGGCATTAATAATGGCTCTTATTTTATTCATTATATCCTTCCTTTCTTCAGGAATTTTATCAAAATAATCATCTACTGAAATTGCATCAATTTTCATTACTTATATTTTAAATTCTATGAAACAAATGTATAATTTTGTGTAATGAGATACTTGTTTTTTATTGTTTGTTTATTTTTTGGCTGTAAAGGACTAGATAGCTCTAGAAGCTTGATTCATAATGTTGGTTTTGCTCAAGGTACTTCATACAGTATCAAATACATGAGTTCAGAGGATTATCATCATGAAATAGACAGTCTTCTTACGGTTATTGATCATTCATTATCTACTTACAATACCAATTCATTATTAAGTCAATTGAATTCAGGTGATACTAGTTTGTTGTTAGACACCCATTTTGTACGTGTTTTTAAAGCCTCTCAGCATATTTCTTCACTCAGCAATGGATTATTTGATTGTACTGTAGCACCATTAGTTGAGGCTTGGGGTTTTGGTCCTAATGACGGACAAGAGGTCGATTCTTTACACATAGCCACTTTATTACAACAGGTTGGTTATCAGGATTTATGGCTTAAAGGAGATAGCTTACTTTCTAATCCTCAACAAAAAACTATGGATTTTAATGCTCTTGCTCAAGGTTATACAGTAGATGTCATTGCTGAGCTTTTGGATTCACATTTAGTTTCGGACTATCTAATTGAATTGGGTGGAGAACTCAGAGCAAAAGGATATAATTCTAGAAACAAAAAATGGAGAGTAGGTATAGACAAACCTTCTAATGAGATTGATGTAAACGACCGCTTTCAAATAATATTAAACCTTCACAATAAATCGTTAGCAACTTCTGGTAATTACAGAAACTTTTACGAAAAAGATGGTCAGATATATTCTCATACTATTAACCCTAAAACAGCTTATCCTGTTCAGCATTCTCTATTAAGTGCTACTGTAATTGCAGACGATTGTATGACGGCAGATGCTTATGCCACTACTTTTATGGTTATGGGAGTGGAGCAGACTAAAGACTTTTTAAGTAAACACCCCAATTTAGAGGCTTTTTTGATATTTACTAATGCTGATAAAAGCTGGGAGAATTGGTCTACAGAAGGTTTTAAATCACTAGTGACTAACTAGCCACTTCTTCTTTTTTGCACATTTCGTCAGGGCTAGCACCACAAAATCCACAATTTTCTCCTTCTTTGTTAAGGAATGGGCTGTTACTAGCACAAGTACCAGAAAATTTACCGTCTTTCTTGACGAGTATCTTAATGGCTATTCCTGCAAAACCTATAGCTAATAATGCTATTGCTAATAAAACGACTTTCATACAAAATTCAATAGGTTGCAAAGGTATGAAATTGTTATACTACTTTTGCTAAAAATTTTATTTATGGACGCACGGCTTGTAGCTTTTGAAAGATTATTGAATATAATGGACGATTTAAGGGCTAAATGCCCTTGGGATATGAAGCAAACTACTGATAGTTTACGTTACTTAACCTTAGAGGAGGTCTATGAATTGTCTGATGCCATAGTCGATGGTGATATGCAAGAAATAAAGAAAGAATTGGGAGACATTATGTTACATCTTGTTTTTTATTCTAAGATAGCTTCTGAAACAAATACCTTCGATATTACAGATGTGCTTAATGGTGTTTGTGAAAAGTTGATTCATCGTCATCCTCACATATATGGAGACGTTGAAGTAGCCGATGAGGCAGAGGTGAAAGCCAATTGGGAAAAGTTAAAACTAAAAGAAGGTAAGACTTCTGTTCTAGAAGGGGTGCCTAAGTCTTTACCAGCTATGGTAAAGTCTATTCGAATTCAAGAAAAAGCTCGTGGTGTTGGTTTCGATTGGGACGATAAACAACAAGTGTGGGATAAGGTTCAAGAGGAATTAATGGAACTAAAAGCCGAAGTGGATAAAGGCGATGAGCAGAAGACTACCGAGGAATTTGGTGACTTACTTTTTTCACTTATTAATTATGCTCGATTTGTGAATGTAAACCCTGAGGATGCATTAGAAAAAACTAACAAAAAGTTTATTCAACGCTTTCAATACATGGAAAAACAAATAAAATCTAAAGGACAAGAGCTATCAGATTTAACTTTGAAAGAGATGGATGTGTATTGGAACGAGGCTAAAACTATTTAGGTGCTTTTTTGAGTAGGTAAAGTCCTAAACTGGCAAACAGCAAATTGGGAATCCATACGGCAATGACAGGAGATAAGTCACCATTAGTTGCAAATGTTGTAGAAACTTGCATAAAAAGTATGTAAGCAAAGCTAATGAGTAGCCCTAGCCCTAGATGCAAACCAATTCCTCCTCTAACTTTTCGTGATGCCATAGCCACAGCAACAATGGTAAGTATGAGAGTTGCAAAGGGATAAGCAAAACGTTTTTGTTGCTCGATGATATGAAAAACTAAATTTTTAGAGCCTTTCATCCGTTCTTCCTTGATATAATGGTTAAGCTGAAACATATTCATAGTTTCTACCATACTTCGCCTGACGTTAAAATCATTAGGGTGCAGATTAATCGTTAAAACTAGGGTGTCGCCTTCGATTATTTCTTCATTTAAATGGTCTATTTTACGAATGAAATAGTTGTGCACCGTCCAATTTTCTGTAGTTTCATTCCATTTGATATAATTGCAAAACAGCTTTTCTTGGAGTTCGTTATTCTCAAATTCTTCCATTGAAAATTTATAGCCAATGTTTCGTTTGGTGTTATAAGATTGCATGTAGATAAACTGACCAGGTTTTATTTGCATATGTATATCCTTATCTCTGTTTTTGTAAGGGTTTTTTATATAGGTGTTTTCAAATTCTAAGCGTTCACTATTGGCAGGTGGTATTATGAAGTTGCTAAGTGTGAATGATAGGACAGCTAAAAATCCAGCAGATAACATAAAAGGTCGTAAAAATCTATTGAAGCTTATGCCACTGCTTAAAATGGAGATGACTTCTGTATTATTAGCCATTTTAGAAGTGAAAAAGATGACAGCGACAAAAGTGAATAAAGGACTGAAAAGGTTACCGAAGTAGGGGATAAAATTGAGGTAATAGTCGAAAATAATCCCCTTGAGTGGCGCATCTTTTTCTATAAAATCATCAATCTTTTCGGAGATGTCAAATACTACAACAATCAGTAATATCAGTGATATAGAGAAGAAAAACGTCCCCAAAAACTTTTTTATAATATACCAATCTAACTTTTGCATTTACAGACGTCTGTCAAGTTTTTTAACCATTTTATTTTTCCATTCTGTAAATGTCCCAGCAGCCAAATGTTCTCTAGCCTGTTCCATTAACCATAGGTAAAAACGAATATTGTGTAAAGTTGTTATTTGTTTACCCAACATTTCGTTGACAGTAAATAAGTGACGCACATAAGCTTTACTATAAGTAGAGTCCACATATGAAGTGCCATTTTCATCTATTGGAGAAAAGTCGTCAGCCCATTTTTTATTTTTGATATTAATAGTCCCTTCACTTGTAAATATCATACCATTTCTAGCATTTCTAGTAGGCATAACACAATCGAACATATCTACACCTAGAGCAATGTTTTCTAATAAATTGGTTGGCGTTCCTACGCCCATTAGATAGCGGGGCTTATCTTCAGGTAGTACGTTACATACTATTTCCGTCATTTCATACATAAGCTCATGAGGTTCACCCACAGATAAGCCACCTATGGCATTACCTTCACGCTCAAAAGAGGCTATTTTTTCTGCCGATTGTTTTCTCAAATCTTTATATACACTTCCCTGAACAATAGGAAAAAGGGTTTGTTCAAAGCCGTATTTTGCTTCGGTACTATCAAATCGTTCACAACAACGCTTTAGCCAACGGTGAGTCATGTGCATAGACTTTTTAGCGTAGTTATAATCGCAAGGGTAAGGCGTACATTCATCAAATGCCATAATGATATCAGCACCGATAGTTCGCTGAATATCCATTACATTTTCTGGAGTAAAAAGGTGGTAAGAGCCATCTATATGGGATTGAAACTTCACACCTTCTTCCTTAATTTTACGTTTTCCTGATAGAGAATATACTTGATAACCACCACTATCGGTAAGAATGGGCTTTTGCCAATTCATAAATTGGTGTATTCCTCCTGCTTTTTCTAACACTTCAAGACCTGGTCTTAAGTACAAATGGTAAGTGTTACCTAAGATAATTTGTGCTTGAGTATCTTTATCTACTTCATGCTGATGAACGCCCTTGACTGTTGCTGCCGTTCCGACAGGCATAAAAATAGGGGTTTGGATTTTTCCGTGTGCAGTTGTCAGTTCTCCTAAACGTGCTTTTGAGGCACTATCTTTTTTAATCAGCTTAAAATCCATAAATGCAAATTTCGCCAAAGATAGTTAAGTCTTAATAACATCTATTTTATAGGGCATAAAAAAATTAAATATCCGTATCATTGTAGTCTATGGATATAGCTACTGTATGCTTAGTGATTTTTTCTTTTCTCTTTCTAGTACAATTGTGCTATTATCTTTTTATTTATTTAAAGTTAGCAAGACATAAAGAACAAAAAAAGACCTTTTCTAAAGCCGTTTCTGTTGTTGTGTGTGGTTATAACGAAGAACAGTACTGGGAGGCTTTAGTGGATAAACTGTTAGAACAAGACTATCCTAATTTTGAAATAGTATTGGTTAATGACCAATCTACAGACAACACAAAATTTATTTTTAAGCAATGGGAAAACCATCCTAAAATAAAACTTGTTGACATAGGAGAAGATATTAAAAAAGGATTGGGTAAAAAGTTTGCCTTAACCTTAGGTATCAAAGCCGCTAAGTATGACTACCTTCTTTTGACTGATGCCGATTGCTACCCGAGAGATAAGGATTGGATTAGTACTATGACTCAACATTTTTCTAATAAGACTATTGTACTTGGATATGGTGCTTATGAAAAGCATAAAGGCTTGTTGAATAAGTTAGTAAGGTTTGACACATTTCAAGTGGCTATGCAGTATTTTTCCTACGCTTTAATTGGCAAAACCTATATGGGTGTAGGTAGAAATTTAGCCTACAAAAAGTCTTTGTTTTTTGATAATAAAGGCTTTGCTACTCACTTGCACTTACCTTCAGGAGATGATGATTTATTTATTAAAGAAGTAGCAAGTCCCCATAATACTGCTGTAAGTATTGCGAATTCTTCACACACCTTATCTGTTCCAAAAACCACTTGGAAGTCTTGGATAAGACAAAAAAGTAGACATCTTAGTACTGGAGTTTATTATAAAAACTATCACAAGATGATGTTGGGTTTATGGACACTTAGTCAAGCCTTATTTTGGCTGTTATTTTTGGTTTTACTGTTTTGGCAACCCTTTTTACATTTTATTGTTTCTTTGTTTATGCTACGTTTAGCAGTTCAAATGTTGGTGTCGTATCCAATAATGAAAAAACTAGTAGAAAAAGATTTAATCTTTCTGTATCCATTTTTAGAACTACTATTTATTATTTTTTACTTTATCTTTATAGTCAACAGAACAATAAAAAAGAAAAGGTTTTGGTAAACAAAGAACTTACAGAAAAAGCAAAGGAGGATTTAAAAATCATCGAATTGGCATTGACCAAAGGAGATCCTCGTGCCTATAATACCTTGATGTCTAAATACAGAGACCCCATCTTTTTTATGCTTTATGAAAGAGTCAACGACAGAGAACTTGCTAAGGAACTAACCATAGAAGCCTTTGGTAAAGCCTTTAATAAGTTAGATTCTTACACGCCTAATTTTGCTTTTAGTACATGGTTGTTTAGCATTGCAAGAAACAACTGTATTGATTATTTGAGAAAGAAAAAATTACCGACTTACTCAATAGATGCTATGATAGATCACGATGAAGGTTCACAAACAGCAATAGACATTCCCTATCATGGTGATGGACCAGAGAAAAAGATGATGAATAAGCAACGTATTCAAATTTTAAGAAATATAGTCGAACAACTAAAACCAAACTACAGAGAATTAGTTAAGTTACGTTACTTTAAAGAATACAGTTATGAAGAAATTTCTTTAGAGTTAGAGATACCTATTGGAACAGTTAAAGCTCAATTATTTCGCTCAAGAGAGCAGTTGTTTAAGATACTTTCTGGTAAAAAAGATATCTTTTAATGGCTAATATCATTTTTACACATTTTCCAGATTTAACAGATATTCAAAAAAAGCAATTCTCTGCTCTTTCTGATTTGTATGGGTTTTGGAACGCTCAAATAAATGTGGTTTCTAGGAAGGATATGAATGACTTTTTAGAGCGTCACGTTTTACATTCTTTAGGAATAGCCAAAATAATGAACTTCGAAGATGGTACTAAGGTACTAGATGTGGGTACTGGGGGAGGCTTTCCAGGTATTCCATTAGCTATATTATTTCCCAAGGTAGATTTTTTATTGGTGGATAGTATTGGCAAAAAAATTAAAGTAGTTCGTGCAGTGGCTCAGGAGTTAGGCTTGAAAAATGTCAAAACAGCACATGAAAGAGCAGAAAATATCAACGGAAAATTTGATTTTGTAGTGAGCCGAGCGGTAACCCGTATGCCTGCTTTTCTAAAGTGGATTGAAGATAAATTTTCTCTTAATTGTAAAAACACTTTTCCTAATGGTGTTCTTTACCTTAAAGGAGGTGACTTGACCGAAGAAATGAGTCAAGTAACCTATCATCACCATTCTTTTAATCTTTCAGATTATTTCAGCCAAGACTTTTTTGATACTAAAAAGGTTGTTTATGTGCAGATGGTTTAATCTATCTTTTTACAGAAATATATAATTTCTCCTTTTGGTAAGGCATAACGTTCTACCAACTTAGGGTCTAGGGTATTGATGTAGTCATCTTCAATAACTTCAAAACCAGCTTCACTAAGAATATTACCATAATCTAAGCCATAAAGTCTGACGTGATCGTCTTGCCAATAGTGTTTTTCCCTTTCTTTTGGGTCTGTTATGCTAGGGTCGTCGAAGGTTTCTTTTCGATTAGTATCGATAGGTACTTGAAAAATTCCCCAACCACCTTTTTTAATCACTCTGTAAAATTCTTTCATCACTTTTCTGTCATCTTGCACATGCTCCAAAACGTGATTACACATAATGACATCAAAGCTATTATCCTCGAAAGGAATATCGTGAACGTCCATTTTTACATCTGCCCAAGGCGAATTTAAATCGGCTGTAGTGTAGTCCAAATTCTTTTGATTTTTGAATAGCTTAATAAAGCAGTATTCTGGGGCAATGTGCAAAAATTTTAAATTATCACTAAAGAAATTAGTTTTCTCTTTAAGGTATAACCAAATTAGTCGGTGTCTTTCTAAAGACATACTATCTGGTGCTATGGCATTTTCTCTAGATCTTAGCCTTCCGTAGGGTAGCAATTTTCTATAAGTATATCCATTAATTGGGTCTTCGAATTGATTACCTCTCATAAATAGAGAAAATATTCTTAGAAAAAAATGACTAATGTGGTGTAGGTAATGTCGAGGTATTAATCGTGTTACTAAGCTTATTATGTATTTCATGGGTTATATTTTTTTTAATGGTTGAACTGCATATCAGAGAGTTGCTTATATAAGCCTTCATTTTTTTGAAGCTCTTGATGGGTTCCTTGCTCGATAATTTGTCCGTTTTCGAGCACTAATATACAATCTGCATTTTTAATGGTAGAAAGTCGATGTGCGATAACTATAGAAGTCCTTCCTTTCATGAGCACGTCCATAGCTTCCTGAACCAGCTTTTCGGATTCAGAGTCTAAAGCACTAGTTGCTTCGTCTAAAATTAATATACTAGGATTTTTTAGCAAAGCTCTAGCAATGGCTATTCGTTGTCTTTGTCCACCTGAAAGTTGTATGCCACGCTCACCAACAAGTGTTTCCATTTTTTCAGGGAAATCATTAATGAAGTTAAGAGCATTAGCTTTTTTAGCTGCTTCTTCAATTTCTTGTTCAGAAGCGTCTAATTTGCCGTATGCAATATTTTCTTTAATGCTACCACCAAATAAAATGATATCTTGAGGGACAATAGCAATCTGCTTCCTTAAAAAGTGTAAGTCGTATTCTTCAATATTTTTTCCGTCAATACTAATTTGACCGTCTTCTATTTTATAAAAACCAAATAGGATAGAGGCTAATGTGGTTTTTCCTGCGCCACTTGGGCCTACCAACGCTATGTTATGACCTTGTTGAACTTCAAAATTTAAATTATTCAATACTTGTACATCTGGTCTACTTGGGTAGGCAAAACTTAAATTGTGAAATTTTATATGACCTTTAACGGCATCAGCACTAAATGTTGAATGGATTTCTTCTTTTTCTTCTTCAAGAATATCCATCAAATGTTCTGTTGCTCCAATAGCTTTTTGAAGTTTTGCGTAGATGTCGGCCATACCACCTACAGATGCACCAATAAAAACCGAGTATAGTATAAACGTAAACAACTCACCTATACTTAGTTCGTTTGAGTTAATCATTAATACGCCATACCAAATAACTGCAACAATAGAGCCAAACAAACAAAAGATGATGAATGAAGCAAAAGCACCACGATAACGACCGCCTTTTTTGGCAATTTGCATCACTTCATTCGTTTTTTTAGTGTATCGTCCTATTTCAAAAAACTCATTGGTAAAGGCTTTGACGTTGGAAATACCTTGTAAAGTTTCTTCTATTATAGTGTTAGATTCAGCTACTTTTTCTTGTACTTGCTTGGAGAATCGTTTAATATATCTTCCAAAAAAGACCGCAGCTAACATCATGGCGGGAATTATGGCTAACATAAATAAGGTCAGCTTGACAGAGGTCAAAGAAAGAAATACAATACCACCTATAATGATAAGAACTTGTCTTAAAAATTCAGCTAAATCGGTAGTAAAAGTTTCTTGTAATAAGGATATGTCAGAGGCAATACGGCTATTCAATTCACCTACACGTCTTTTTGAAAAGAAATTCATAGGCAGTTTTATAAGGTGCGCATAGGTTTCTTGTCGTATTACTGCTAAAGTTTTTTCAGTAACATTAACAAATAACACTATTCTGAAATAGGAAAATATGGCTTGTAAGGCAAATAACACTAAAAGTGCTATTGCTATTTGGTTGATGTTATTCACTAGCTTATCGGAGGCTGAATCAACAAGATTACCCATTAAAGCAGGAAAAATTAACGAGGCTGCAGTAGATAACAACAAGAAGAAAAGCCCGAAGGAAAATTCTATTCTGTAAGGTTTTATATATTGAAATAAACGACCAGCGCGTTTAAGTGATGTTTTTTTGTTTTTTGTCATAATATGATTGGCAAATATAATGGTTAAGCATCAAAATTGTGTCGATTAATTTGCAATTCATTATTTTTGTACTTTGTCCTAGTTTATCAAAACCTTAACAATATTATTATGTATAAGCTCTTACTAACATTATTATTGAGTTTCAATTTTTTAACAGCACAAAACATTGAGTCTCTTTTTTTAGATTCTGGTAATGAAATACCGTTATTAACTTTTGATAAACCTGCTGATATCGATGAGTTATTAAACGCAGAAGTGGTCAAAGGTCAAATGTTCAACTTTGGTAAATTTGTGTTGTGTGATATTTCGAGTTCTGATGATGGTTTATGGACTGAGGTAGATGGTGGAAAGGTTTGGACATTAGCTATAGCAGCTACCGATGCTAAAGGCATTTCATTGTATTATGACGATTTTTGGATACCATCATCTGGAGAATTATACATATACAACCCTTCGTACACTCAAAGAATAGGTCCTTTTACTTCAAAACATAACCACAGTTCTGGTCTTTTCGCAACAGAGCTTATTAGTGGCGATATGTTAATTCTTGAGTATTTTCAGCCTAATACTGAGTTAAGTGATTTAAGATTATCTATTAATCGCTTTGCCTATGCTTACAGGGATATTAGTGGTGGGCAACTTGGAGGTTACAATTCTTCTGAAGATTGCCAAGTCAATGCCAATTGCTCCGAAGGTGACGCTTGGGAAAACCAAAAAAAATCTGTTTGTAGAATTCAAATTGGTTCAGGTTGGAATGTTGGTTTATGCACAGGTGCATTAGTTAATAATACACTGAACAATTGTACACCTTACGTACTTTCTGCTGACCATTGCTTTAGTGGTGGAGATATTAGTGATAATGAACTCAATCAATCTATTTTTTATTTTAACTACCGTTCGCCAAATTGTAATAATTCTGTTCCAAATAATACTTACTCCATTACGGGTTGTTCTAAACTTGCTAATAGTGGAGGTGAAGGTGGAGTTGGTGATCCTGATTTCTTTTTAGTTGAGTTGAATAGTGAACCTGATTTTGATCCCTATTTTTCTGGATGGAATCGTTCAAATACCCCTGCTACTAGTGGTGTTAGTATTCACCATCCTAGTGGAGATATAATGAAGATTTCTACTTTTACTAATAGTTTGACAACATCTAGTGGTTTAGGATGGGGTAATGATAATACAACACATTGGCAAGTGCAATGGTCTCAAACGGATAATGGTCATGGTGTAACAGAAGGAGGTTCTTCAGGTTCGCCAATATACAATCAGAACTCTTTATTGGTAGGTGTATTAACTGGTGGTTCATCTTTTTGTGACGCTACCAATCAAACGGATATTTACGGAAAACTATGGCACGGCTGGGATCAGGTAGGTAACTCTACTTCCGAACAGCTAAAACCATGGTTAGACCCTGCTAACACCAATGCGATTTCATTAAATGGCATATATTGTAATCAAAGTGCTACTGTAACAGCTGCTTTCAATAGCTCAGAGAC
Source organism: Flavobacteriales bacterium (assembly GCA_016779995.1). NCBI lineage: Bacteria > Pseudomonadati > Bacteroidota > Flavobacteriia > Flavobacteriales > Flavobacteriales bacterium. Next base: position 224,993 of record JADHMO010000001.1, on the reverse strand, counting down.
TAATGTTTGCTTAAACTCATCGGTTACTTATTCATCTTTATCTACTGGAGAAATAACGTCATATAATTGGCAATTCCCTGGTGGTTCGCCAGCTTCTGCTAATGGTCCTGGACCGCATACTGTGAACTACAATTCACCAGGCACTTACGATGTCTCTTTAAGTGTTTCTGGCACAGAAAATACAGATGACTATACCATGACAGACTATATAAACGTAGCTGCCAATTTAGTGGAGTTAGACTTCTTGCCTGATTGCTATGGTCAAGAAACTTCTTGGGAATTACAAAGCACTAATGGTCAGGTAATCTATTCAGTTTCTAATGGTTACTATCCGGGCGGAAATTCTGCTCAGGATATGGAGCCTAATCCTCAAAGTGTTATTGAAAATTGGTGTTTAATGGACGGCTGCTATAAATTTGTGGTTGAAGATGAGTATGGCGATGGTTTGTACGGTTCACAACATACTTGTGAATTTGATGGAGACTTTACTATTTATGATAATGACGATAATATTCTTGCTGAATTAAACGAGCCTAATTCTGATTTTGGTGATGATATAACGCTTAATTTTTGCGTCGAATCTGCTTTGTCAACTTCAGATTATAGTACTAATACAACACAGTTTGATTTATTCCCTAATCCTACTTACGGAGCTTTTGTTCTTGAGAGTAATATCAATGGTCAAATAAGAATATATAACACCATTTGGCAAGAGGTTCATTCGTCTGTAAAAAGTGATTTCAAACACTCTATAGACATACAAGATTTAGAGGTTGGAATTTACCTCATTGAATTTAATAACTCTATTAAAAAACTCATAAAGCAATAGTTTTGGTACTCTCCGAAAAAGATATCGATAGGATAATAGAAATGGCGTGGGAAGATAGAACACCTTTTGATGCTATTGAGTTACAGTATAATCTTAAAGAAAATGAGGTTCGTCAGCTAATGCGTAAACACATGAAACGTTCTTCTTTTGTAATGTGGCGAAAACGGGTTAAGAGTAGAAAGACCAAACATCTTTCTTTAAGAAGTTTTGTAAAAGGACGCTTTAAGTCTTCTAATCAAAAGTAGTTATTGCTCTAATTCTTTTCTTATAACTTCAATCATTTGATGAAACTCCACTTTATCAAATAAACGAGTAAGGAAGATTATTTTACCGTTTCTATCCAAAACGATATTTCGTGTTACTCCAGCTTTAGGAAGAGTAAATTGTTCAAACACTCGACCATTTGTGTCCAATGCTATGGGATAAGTTACTTGCATTTCTTCAATGAATGTTGTTGTTTTTTCTTTCGATTCTTTCAAGTCTACCCCTAAAAGAATGAAATCTTCATCTTTAAATTCTTGCCATACCTCGGTTTCCAAATGAGGCATCTCTTTTCTGCAAACACCACACCAAGAGGCTGTAAATTGTATCACACTTACCTTTCCTAGTAGCGATTCGTTGGTAATTGTCGTTCCATCTAACAGTTCCATGCTGAAATCTGGACAACTGTCACCAACTTTAAGCTTGTAGCCTCTGTTGTCTTCATTGGTGCCACAGGCAATAGAGAACGCAAAAATTGTGGCTAAAAAAAGAATGTTTTTCATAATCTATATTTCGTTTAAAATGTCTTTGATAGTATTACAAGCCTTAATAATTTCTTCTTCAGAAATAATAAGTGGTGGAGATAAACGTACTGCCGTATTAGTAAACAAGAAAAAGAACATAATTAAGCCATGTTCGTACCCTTTTTCTACAAGGTATTGACAGATTTTTTCACTATCTAATTCTATAGCTAACATTAAGCCTTTGCCTCTCACTTCTTTAATTTTGGGGTGTTGTAAATTTTCTCTAAAAATCTGCTCTTTATATTCTATAGATTGAATGATGTTTCTGTCTTCTATTAGAGTACTTAAAGTAGCAAGTGATGCAGCACAACAAACGGGATGCCCCCCAAAGGTTGTAATATGACCTAGTTTAGGATTATCTTTAAGTTTATCCATATTCTTTTTGGAACTGATGAAACAACCAATAGGCATACCGCCACCCATGCCTTTAGCTATACATAGGATATCAGGAGTTACGCCAAAAGTGTTTATAGCAAATAATTGACCAGTTCTTCCAAAACCAGTTTGTATTTCGTCAAAAATGAGCAGCGCACCTACTTCATCACAACGTTGTCTGAGAGCTTCTAACCATTTTATAGATGGAACTTTAAATCCTGTTGCGCCTTGAATTGGCTCAACAACTACAGCAGCTGTTAAGTGGTCTATTAATACTAGCTGTTCTATGCTATCGTAATCAATTAATTCACAATCGGGGAGTAGTGGGCGGTAGTTGGTTTTATATAGCTCCTTACCCATAATACTAAGAGCTCCATGTGTGCTACCGTGATAACTGTTATTAAAAGATATTATCTTATTTTTTGAAGTAATACGTTTAGCTAATTTCATAGCACCTTCAATAGCTTCTGTTCCAGAGTTTACTAAGTAGGTACAGTTTAAACTTTCAGGCAAGTTTTCTATTAGTAGTTGTGAAAGTTTGTACTGAGGAGATTGAACATACTCACCGTACACCATTACATGTGCATAAAGTTGCATTTGTTCATTAACGCTTTGTACAATTGCTGGGTGACTATGTCCTAATGTACAGGCAGATACTCCAGCAACTAAGTCTAAATATTTTTTGTTATTGACGTCATAAATATAGATTCCTTCGGCATGAGAAATTTCCATACCATTTGCAAAGGGTGTAGTTTGGGCTTGATGGTTAAAAAATACATTTTGCCCTATTGTATATTTACTTTCTTTTGACAACTTTTAATGCAGCCTTAACAATATTATGAGAGTCTAATCCATATTTAGCCATAAGCTCTTTGGGCTTTCCACTTTCACCAAATGTATCGTTTACACCTACCATTTCGATAGGAGTGGGGTTATTTCTTGAAAGACATTGTGCTATGCTATCGCCAAGTCCACCATTTAACATATGTTCTTCGGCACTTACCACACATTTTGTTTTGGCTACAGACTCTAAAATTGCTTTTTCATCTAGTGGCTTAATGGTGTGTATGTTTATTATTTCAGCACTTATTCCTTGTTCTTCTAAAGCTTTTTGTGCTTCCATAGCCTCCCAAACCAAATGACCAGTAGCAAAAATGCTAACGTCTTTTCCTTCTTTTAGACAAATCGCTTTTCCTATTTCAAACTTTTGGTTTTCAGGGGTAAAATTAGGCACATTAGGTCTGCCAAAACGCAGGTAAACAGGCCCATTATGTTCTGCTATGGCTATTGTTGCGGCCTTAGTTTGGTTATAATCGCACGGATTGATAACAACCATGCCTGGCAACATTTTCATCATACCTATATCTTCTAAAACTTGGTGAGTAGCACCATCTTCTCCTAAAGTTAGACCAGCGTGAGAAGCGCATATTTTGACATTTTTTTCTGAGTAGGCTATAGATTGTCTGATTTGGTCATAAACTCTGGATGTGGAGAAGTTGGCAAAAGTACCAGTGAAAGGGATTTTACCTCCTATGGTTAATCCTGCTGCTATGCCCATCATATTAGCTTCTGCTATACCTACTTGAAAAAAACGTTCAGGATGATTATCTGCAAATTCATTCATCTTCAACGAACCTGTGAGGTCAGCGCATAATGCCACAACATTAGGATTGCTTTTTCCAAGTTCAGTTAATCCTGCTCCAAATCCTGAGCGTGTGTCTTTCATTTCCATTATTATAGTTTTAGAGATACGGTTTTTATAGAACTTACTTTAAATGTTTTTTCTTTGGTGTATTCGCTAGAAGAGGCATTTTTTGCCCTATACACTACCTTGTATTTTCCTGGTAATACGTAAAGTGCTTGCCTTCCTTTGTTGATATTCAAATCGCAAACCCATTTCAGTTCATTGCTTACTTCAAATATACTTCCATAAGGTGATGATGAGGCCGATAAAACGACTAAACCTGGTTCAGGAATTTTTACATTGGTAGATTCACTTTGATTGACTTTAACAGTTTCATAAATACGAGGTAAAGTCAGAATTTCTAGCTCATATTCACCTGTTAAATACCTTTGTTTAGTATTTAGTTGTTGAACGTTTAGGGTTTCGGTTTTGCCTTTTTCTCTAACAATACATTCTACTTTAGTTTTATTAACTGCAGAACTAATACTTAATGTGCCTTGTGGGCATTTTATTGGTATTGTAGTGTGTTTGCCTGGTATTAATTTCCAATCTCCTTCTGCTTCTGTCTGTGGTATGGTATGGGCAACAACTTTATAACTTAGCACTGGATCAATATTCAAGGTATCAGGATTTCCTCTACTGTTCATAGTGTGTATAAAATTGTATTGTAGAATCCCTGAAAAAGAATCGTAAAAGCTGAGGGGTACATTTGTTTCGGTAGGCATTTCATTTTCGTCCAGTAGATTAACTTGGGCAGTGGTTGAGTTTAGCACTTGAGAAATGACTACATCTAAAATGTTTTTGAATTCATCAGGATTTCTGGCATCGTAAAAAGTACCCACACATTCAAAATTTTTCTTGTATTCTTCACTAAGACCAATACCAATAACAAAAGGTTTAAGAATGATTTTTTTCTCTTGGTATAGTCTAGATACAGCGCATGGGTCTCCGCCACATTCTTCTATACCATCTGTAATTAGAATAACGATATTTCTAGAGTTGGAGGTGACGGCAGGAAAATCTAAAGCACCTGATTCTAGTGCTTTTGCAATTGGGGTAGTGCCTTTTGGTCGAAGTGTTTTTAATCTGTTTTTTATGGCAGGTATAGTATTGTTTCCAAAAGCAACTTCTAGCCTAGTATCTCTACAATCTTGAGGCGGTGATGGTTTTTGATGACCATAGCATCGTAAACTCACTTGCAAGTTTTCTTTATTGTCAAGACTATCTAACATATTGCTAAGCAATTCTTTGGCAATTTCCATTCTACTATTTCCGTCCCATTGAGCGTACATACTCTGAGAAGCATCAAATATGAATAAAACACGAGTTACGGGTTTATCTTTTTGGGCAAAGGTTTTGTAGGGGTTTAATAAACTGATACAAATTATCAGTATAGCTAATAAGATATGTTTGTTTAAATTTAACATTTAATAATCACCAAGTGATTCAGGATTTTGACTCAGAGCATCTGCTAACTGTTCATCGTTAGGCGCAACACCATGCCATTTGTGTGTTCCCATCATGAAATCAACGCCATTTCCCATTTCAGTATGCATAATTATACAAATGGGTTTTCCATTACCACACAATGATTTAGCCTTATTTAAAACGTCAATAACATCATAAATGTTGTTGCCGTCCTTTATTTCTAACACTTCCCAATCAAAGGCTTTAAATTTATTAGAAATATTTCCCATGGGAAGAACCTCCTCTAATGAGCCATCAATTTGCTTTTGATTGTAGTCAATTGTACAAATTAGATTATCGACTTTGTTGCCAGAAGCATACATAGCAGCCTCCCAAATTTGCCCTTCTTGCAATTCACCATCTCCGTGCAAACTATATACGATGGACGAATCATTATTTAATTTTTTAGTAAGTGCTGCACCAATTGCTACTGACATACCTTGACCTAAAGAGCCTGAGGCAATTCGTACGCCAGGAAGTTTATCGTGAGTGGTAGGGTGTCCCTGAAGTCTTGAGTTTATGGTTCTGAAAGTCGATAATTCTTTAACATCAAAATATCCTCTTCTTGCTAACACACTATAAAGGACAGGGGAGATATGACCGTTGGATAGAAAAAATAAATCTTCATCAATACCATTCATCTCAAAGTCAGTATTATGCTTCATAACTTCGAAATATAGAGCTACAAAATACTCAACGCAACCGAGTGAGCCACCAGGATGACCTGAATTTTGAGCATGTACCATACGAACAATATCTCTTCTAACTTGATTGCAAATAGCCTTTAAATCCTCACTCATGGTCTAATTAGTTTAATTCTCAAATGTAATTCTTTTAGTAGGGGAAATTACAATTGTTAATATTTTTTCAAAAATGTTTAAATAGCTGATTATCTTTGCGAAAAATATATTTTGATATGGCTTTGAAGTGTGGTATAGTAGGTTTGCCAAATGTTGGAAAATCGACATTATTTAATTGTTTGTCTAATGCCAAAGCGCAATCGGCAAATTTCCCCTTTTGTACTATTGAACCTAACGTAGGTGTTATTAGTGTGCCAGACAAAAGACTTAATGAGTTAGAACGTTTAGTACAACCTGAAAAAGTCCAACCAACTACTATAGAAATTGTAGATATTGCTGGATTGGTAAAAGGAGCTAGTAAAGGAGAAGGCTTAGGGAATAAATTCTTAGCTAATATTAGAGAAACAGACGCTATTATTCATGTGTTGAGGTGTTTTGAAAATGATAATATTGTTCATGTAGATGGTTCAGTTGACCCAATTAGAGATAAAGAAACCATAGACATAGAATTGCAATTAAAAGATTTAGAAGCTGTTGATAAAAAGCTACTGAAGTATGAAAAGCTATCTCGAACAGGTGACAAAGACTCTAGAAAAGTTGTTGATGTTCTAGCCAAATACAAAGCTCATTTAGAACAAGGTAAATCAGTTAGAAGTATAGATTTAGAAGATAAAGAAAAAGAACACGTTGCTGACTTAATGTTACTTACTGATAAACCAATAATGTATGTGTGTAATGTTGATGAAGCTTCCATAAAAAATGGCAATCCTCATGTTGATAGAGTGAAGGAAATTGTAAAAGATGAAGATGCTTCTGTTTTAATGATTGCGGCATCTACAGAAGCAGATATAACAGAACTTGATAGTTATGAAGAACGCCAAATGTTTCTAGAGGATATGGGCTTAGACGAGCCTGGGGTGAGTAAACTTATTCGTTCAGCATATCAGTTGTTAAATCTTTCCACTTATTTTACGGCAGGAGTTAAAGAGGTTAGAGCATGGACCATTAAAGAGGGAATGAAAGCTCCACAAGCTGCAGGAGTAATACATACCGACTTTGAGAAAGGTTTTATTCGTGCCGAGGTCATTAAATATACAGATTTTGTAGAGTTAGGTTCTGAATTAGCATGCAAAGAAAATGGTAAAATGTCAGTGGAAGGCAAGGAGTATGTTGTTGCCGATGGTGATATTATGCATTTTAGGTTCAATACTTAAAGAATATGATTTAAGTCATACATTTCATTGCACTAACTCTTCTAGATTCGCATGAAAGAGCAAGGTGCTCTTCATAAAACTAATTATAACTTAAAAAATGAAAAAATTAAATCTTGCTAGTTTCGCATTTATTTTGCTTTCTATTTTCTTTCTTCTAAACACTTCTTGTAAAAAGAAGAAATCTGTGCCTAATGTATTTACCTATGAATTAAATTCACAGAAAGTGAATTGTCCAGCTTTTGCCATTGGAGATAGAGTAATTTCTAACCAATCTATATTTTGGGGAAGAAACGATGATGTAGGGCAATTAGAACTTATAATAGATACCGTTAGAGTTGGAGTTTTTGATCAAGCCGATTATGTAAATTCATTGAGTGGTTATTCAATAAATTTTAATGATAAAAACGATAATTTATACACTTACACTAAAAATTCAAACAGTCGATTTGTTATAAATTTGAAGGTGAGTGATGGAGATGAAATTTCGGGAAGCTTTTCGGCTACTTTGCATAACATAGCTAATAATTTAGATAGTGTTGTTATAGAAAATGGAGTTTTTAGCTTTGGTATCTAGATTAAATTAGAATAAAATACATCTATGAAAGCAAAATTATCAGTTATGATAGTTTTGCTTTTTTTGTAATTATTACATTTGTTGTTATGAATTACATTTTATTTGATGACACTAGAGGGAATCTTCTTCCTTTAACATACACTCGACCTGTTTCTGAAATTCGTATTGGTATACTTACCATAACTGAGAAATGGGAACACTTTTTGAATACGAAATGTTCATTTTATACAGAAGATTATTTGCAACAAAAATTTTCTCTGATTAGTAATGAGGATAACCTTTGGATAAATGGTTCTATTTGCCCTGACATTAATCTAGTTGACGCAATTAAATCTTTATCAGAAAATCAGTGTTTAAAGCAGAATGAAACACTTATTGCTTACAGAAGTAAGGAAAGTATTCCTAATGAGGTAATACCCTATGAAGACGATTTTATGCAAGTTTCACAACTGTGGCATATTTTTGAGTACAATGATGCATGTATTCAATCCGATTTTAAGCTACTTACAGCAGGAAGGACATCTCAACTCATTAGCGAAACTAACGCTTGTACTAATCCAGAAAATATTTTTCTTGAAGATGGTGCAAAAGTAGAACATGCTATTCTTAATGCTTCGACAGGACCAATTTATGTAGGCAAAAATGCTGAAATTATGGAAGGAAGTATTGTCAGAGGACCATTAGCTATGTGCGAAAACTCAGTGCTTAAAATGGGGGCGAAAATTTATGGGGCAACTACCTTAGGTCCTTATTGTAAAGTTGGGGGAGAAGTAAACAACTCTGTATTGTTGGGATATTCCAACAAAGGACATGACGGCTTCTTAGGTAATTCTGTATTAGGAGAATGGTGCAATTTAGGAGCCGACACGAATAATTCCAATTTAAAAAACAATTATGCTGAGGTTAAATTATGGAATTATCCATCTGAACGCTTTGTAAATACAGGACTTCAATTTTGTGGTCTTATAATGGGCGACCATTCAAAATGTGGAATCAATACAATGTTTAACACTGGAACGGTTGTAGGAGTTAGTGCTAACGTTTTTGGAGCAGGTTTTCCTCGTAATTTTGTTTCTTCCTTCTCATGGGGTGGTTCAGCAGGTTATATGACTTATCGCTTAAATAAAGTCTTCGAAGTGGCAGAAAAAGTGATGCAACGCCGAGCTATAGAGTTTAATCAAGTAGAAAAAGATATTTTAGCTGAGGTTTTTGAACTGACAAAGTCGTACCGAAAAGACTAGTTTTGTCAGTCTTTTAAATGATATTTATAATGGCACAATTCTTGTCATTATTATTTTCGAATAACATAATTGTCATGATTGATAAAAAAAATTTTGAATGAAAAAAGACATGTTTTTAGATTCTTTTGCTGGGGCAAATTTTGATGACGAATCGGATTTCTTTCCACTACTTAGTAGCGTTGATGAGGAGAAAATAAATAAGGAAGAAGTCCCTAAATCCTTAGCTATTTTACCTCTTAGAAATACGGTTCTTTTCCCTGGTGTAATAATTCCCATAACAGTTGGAAGAGATAAATCAGTTAAGCTTATTAAGGAGGTTTACAAAGGTTCTAAAACGATAGGAGTTGTATCTCAAAAGAAGTTTGATATAGAAGACCCAAGCTTTGGTGATTTAAACACTATCGGTACAGTGGCACACATTATGAAAATGTTACGAATGCCAGATGGAAATATCACTGTTATTATTCAAGGTAGAAAATTAATTGAGCTACAAGAAATGGTTCAAGAAGAACCTTATTTGAAAGCTACCGTTGCTGAGTTATCTGAAGAAAAACCTGAAAAGGATGATGAGCAATTTATCGCCCTTGTTGATTCGATAAAAGATATTGCTTTGCAAATTGTTAAAGAATCTCCTAACATTCCTTCAGAAGCTCAATTAGCAATTCAAAATATAGAATCCCCTTCTTATTTAGTCAACTTTGTTTGTTCCAATATGGATGTTGACATGAAAAAAAAGCAGGATTTACTTGAGGTCTTTAATTTAAAAAGTCGTTCGCAAGAAACACTGGAAATTATTAGCAAAGAATTGCAACGCCTTGAGATGAAAAATGAAATTCAACACAAGGTTAAACACGACTTAGACCAACAACAGAGGGAATATTTTCTAAATCAACAACTCAAAGCCATACAAGAAGAATTAGGAGGTTCGGCAGATCAAGAAATTGAGGAAATGCGTACTAGAGCTAAATCTAAAAAATGGAACAAAGAGGTGTCTGATAATTTTGAAAAAGAAATCAAAAAATTACAGCGTATTAATCCTGCTATGGCAGATTACTCTGTACAAAGAGCCTACCTTGAATTATTTTTGGATTTACCTTGGAACGAATACACAAAAGATAATTTTGATTTAGATAAAGCTAAAAAAATATTAGATAGAGACCATTTTGGTCTTGAAAAAGTTAAAGAACGTATCCTAGAACATCTAGCCGTATTGAAACTCAAAGGCGATATGAAAGCACCTATTTTGTGTTTATATGGTCCGCCGGGTGTAGGTAAAACGTCTTTAGGGAAGTCTATTGCTGAAGCCCTAGGTAGAAAATACGAGCGTGTTTCACTTGGTGGATTACGTGATGAGTCTGAAATCAGAGGTCATCGTAAAACGTATATCGGGGCAATGCCGGGTAGAATTATTAAATCCATTAAAAAGGCCAATTCTTCTAATCCTGTATTTGTACTAGACGAAATAGATAAGATTACAAGAGATTCGCATGGAGATCCTTCTTCGGCAATGCTTGAAGTTCTAGACCCTGAGCAAAATAGCTCATTTCACGATAATTATTTAGAGGTAGGATATGACTTATCTAAAGTTATGTTTGTGGCAACTGCTAATTCCTTATCAAGTATTCAACCTGCTCTAAGAGATAGAATGGAAATTATAGAGATAAACGGTTATACTATTGAAGAAAAAGTGCAGATTGCTAAAAAACACCTACTTCCTAAACAAATCAAAGAACATGGTTTAAAAAACTCTGATTTAAAGTTAAGTAATAAAGTTTTTGAATCTGTTATAGATGGCTACACAAGAGAATCTGGAGTTAGAGGTCTTGATAAAATGGTTGCCAAATTGGTTCGCTATGCTGCCAAATCCATAGCAATGGAACAAGACTATAATCATAGTCCTGACATATCGGATTTAAAAGAAATACTTGGTGCTGCTCCATTTGATAAAGAACGTCATTTGAACAATGATATTCCTGGAGTAGTAACAGGCTTAGCTTGGACGGCTGTAGGAGGAGATATATTATTTATAGAAAGCAGTAAAAGTGCGGGAAAAGGTAAAATGAGTATTACTGGAAACCTTGGTAATGTGATGAAAGAATCTTCCACAATTGCTATGCAATACATAAAGTCTCACGCTAAAGAATTAGGTATAAATCCTGATGACTTAAATACAAATGATGTTCATCTTCATGTTCCTGAGGGAGCAACTCCAAAAGATGGCCCTTCAGCGGGTATTACAATGCTTACGGCTTTAGTGTCCTTATTTACAGGAAAAAAAGTCAAAGCTAAGTTAGCGATGACGGGAGAAATAACATTAAGAGGTAAAGTACTAGCTGTAGGCGGTATAAAAGAGAAAATACTCGCTGCTAAAAGGGCAGGGGTTAAAGAAATTATTCTTTGCGAACAAAATAAAAAAGATGTTGACGAAATTAACGAGCGATATTTGAAAGGGTTGAGTTTTCATTATGTCAGTAAAATGAATGATGTTATTAACATTGCCCTTATCTAATTCATTTTTTTTGTGTTAGAATAAAATATTTCTTTACTTTTGCTGAGAATTATCTAACTTAAAACTTTAAAAATGAAAAAAATTACTCTTATTCTTTGCCTTTCTATGGCATCCACTTTTGTATTCTCGCAAGATGTTTTAGTAAAAATTAGTCCTTTCCATTTTTTAGATGGTACTGTTTATGCTACATATGAAAGAGCGTTAAACAATAATAATTCATTTGCTTTATCAGGTGGTTACAGACTATCGGATAATGGTGATGAATATGGTTGGATGGGTGAAATCCAGCTAAGAAAATATATTTTCAAACCTGCTATTAATAGCTCTAGCGAATCTAGTCTAGCTGGTGTGTATGCAGGATTGTATGCCAACGGTAAATACTTTGTTGAACAATATGAAAAATACTATTACTACAACAATATTTATAGTAGTACAAATCACGATTACGATATTAAACAAGTAGAGGGTGGCGTATTAATGGGAATTCAACTCATATTTTCAGAGAAACTTTCTTTAGACTTATTTGCTGGTGGTGGTTTGCGTAATTCTCAATTTGATAACAAGCCTTTAGACATAGATTTCTATTCTCCTGATAGAGGCTATACAGGAATAGTTCCAAAAATAGGTTTCGACATAGGGGTGTCATTTTAATTTATAACTAAAATAGATAATTTAAAGCGCAGACTTAGGTCTGCGCTTTTTTTATAATAAGTATTTGAAATACTCGTTTTCATCTAAAAACATTTGTTAATTTGTAGAATGAGAATTGTTGTTTTATTTCTTTTATATGTCATTAGTTTTACATTCGTAAAAGCTCAAAATTCTTCATCGTCGTATGCAGCATTGGATTTACCTCTCTCAGCCCGTCATGCTGTTTTAAACGAACCTGTTTCATTATATTCACAAGACTTAGAGTCAGGCATTTTTAATCCTGCCATGTTGAATAAGAAAATGGAAAAGCAGTTGTCATTGAATTTTGTCGATTATTTCTCTGATATCAACTTTGTTTCTGCTGCTTATGCACTTCCTTTACGTGACTTTGGTACAATAGGTATTTCTGTTAAATCTATTGGCTATGGTGAATTTACGGAAACGGATTTTACTTCTCAATCCCTAGGTACTTTTGGAGCAAATGAACAAATCATCTCTGTGGGCTTAGGAAAAGAACTTAGTGAGCGATGGTCAGTTGGAGCAAGTGTTAAAACATTATTTTCTAATCTTCAAGATTATCAATCGGCAGCACTTGCAAGTGACTTGGCCATAGCCTATAAAAAAGAGGATAAAAACTTTTCAATGTCTTTTCTTGCCAGGAACTATGGAAAACAAATAAGTACTTATGCTAGTACTGAGGAAATATTGCCATTTCAATTGGATTTTGGATTGTCTAAACGCTTAGAACATTTGCCATTCCTTATTACAATGAATTATAAGAATATTCAGAAATGGGATTTAACATCTATTTATGAAAGTGCCAATAATGACTTGAATGAGAACGCTAGTTCTGAAGAAATTAACTTTACAAATAAGCTTTTTCGACACATTGATGTTGGTGGTGAGCTAAGTATTGGTAAACATATTCAATTAAGAATGGGGTACAACCCCAAGCGTAGGCAAGAACTTAAAGTAGATTCATATCTAGGAATGGTAGGTTTTTCATGGGGTTTGGGTATAAAAATATCACACTTTAAAATAAATTACGGAAGATCAACTTATCACTTGCACGGTTCACCAAATTACTTTTCCTTTAGCACAGATTTTTCCAAGTTCTACAAACAAAAATGAAAAAAATAAATATTGCTATTGATGGCCATTCTTCATGTGGTAAAAGCACATTAGCTAAACAGCTTTCCAAACACTATGCATACATTTATGTAGATACAGGTGCTATGTACAGAGCAGTTTGTCTTTATGCTTTGAAAAACGATATAATGAATGATGGTATTATTGATGAAGCAGCATTAATAGATTCTTTAGACAATATAAATGTATCATTCAATTATAATGATGAAAGGTCTATTTCTGAAACCTTTTTAAATGGTGTCAATGTAGAAAATGAAATTCGTAGCTTATGGATTTCTGAAAATGTGAGTAAGATTAGCAAGTTAAAAGAAGTACGCCAGAAAATGGTGGCTATACAGCAAGCAATAGGGGAAAATAAAGGAGTAGTAATGGATGGAAGAGATATTGGTTCTGTAGTATTTCCAAATGCAGAATTGAAGTTATTTATTACTGCCTCAGTTGATGAACGTGCTAGAAGAAGGTCATTAGAACTTAAAGACGCTAGTCTTGAGGATATCAAGAAGAACCTACTGAGCAGAGATTATGACGATAGTACCCGCGAAGAAAATCCTCTAGTGATAATGGACGATGCCATCCAAATAGACAATACCAATTTGAGCATTGATGAACAATTCAATTTAGCTCTAAGTTATTGTCAGAAAGCTATGGATGACTAAATATTGGCTAAAGCTTCTTCAACCGATATTTTGTTATCAAAATAGGATAATAATTTCTGCAAAACTCTGTCAACTACAGCATCTGGGCATGAAGCACCTGATGTGATAATAACTTTCAGTTTTTCTTTATTGGGTAGAAACCCATTTGTTTCAGAGGTTGTTTTATCGTTGTAATTGAAATGTCTTATTGTTTCTTTAGAAAGAATTTCCTCCTCAGACTTTACAAAATATGTTGGTAAAACTTTTTCACAAAGCTCTACGAGGTGAGAGGTGTTAGAACTATTGTATCCACCCACAACAATAGCTAAATCAGCAGGTACTTCCAATAAACCGTAAGTAGCTTTTTGATTCTCGTTTGTAGCATAACAAAGCGTATCTCTAGTGTCAGCAAAAAAGTCTTTGTAATTTTCTTGACCTCTCTTATCGATAATGAATTGCTTTAAGAAGTTTGAAATCTCTTCTGTTTCACTAGCCAACATAGTTGTTTGATTGACCACTCCTATCTTTTCTAAATCTTTTTTAAGGTCAAAGCCTTCAGAATACTTTCCTTCAAAAGTGGAATAAAATTCGGCTTCAGGTCTTTTTTCTTCAATAAAATCGACTAGTAGTTTAGCTTCGTCCAAATCTTTTATGATTAGAGAGGGTGCGTTTTGATAGGAGTGAGAAAAAGTAGCTTTTGTCTCCTCGTGATTATGTTTACCATGAATGATTATGGAATAGTTGTCATTGCCAATACTTTCGGCTTTTTTCCATACACGAGTTACAAATGGGCAAGTGGTATCATAAGTTTCTAATTTGATATTCTTTTTTTCAAGTAATTCTTGTATTTCAATGGTTGTGCCAAATGCTGGTGTAATCACTACATCATCTGATTTGATTTTGTCCCATTCTATCAATTGATTGCCTTGGGTATCCATAATAAACTTTAAGCCCCTAGAAAGTAAGTCTTCATTAACAATGGGGTTGTGTATCATTTGACTTAGCAGATAAATGTTCTTGTCTGGATTTTCTTCGATAGCTTTATAGGATATCTCGATAGCATTTTCTACACCATAGCAAAAGCCAAAGTGACGAGCAAGGTGAATTTGAACAGGACCAAAGTCAACAATTGTTGGAGAGAAATCTTTCTTCTTAGGGTCAAGTTCTTTTCGTTGGTTTTTGATAGCTCCAATTAAATTGGAACGATAAAAATCAGGTACTTCGAATTTTTTCATTAATTGAATATAAATACACACAAAAATAGGTAATTTTGAAGTATGAAAAGCATTAAAGACCTTAGAACTGACTATCAGAAAAGTGAGTTGAATGTTAAGGATTTAACGGAAGAACCCATAACATTATTCCAACAGTGGCTATCTGAAGCTATTACCTATTCAAATGATGCTAATGCTTTTGTGTTGTCGACTGTCAACAGAAATGGTGTGCCTAGTTCAAGGGTGTTGTTACTAAGAGGTGCCACAGAAAAAGGATTTAGTTTTTTCACCAATTATTCTAGTAGAAAGTCGCAGGAGATTGAGGTTAATCCTAATGTTTGTATGAATTTCTTTTGGCCAGAGATGGAACGTCAAGTCAGAATCAATGGCTCAATTAGAAGATTGTCAGAACAGGAATCTGATGACTATTTCAATAGCCGTCCTTATGAAAGTAGGATAGGGGCTTGGTGTTCGCCACAAAGTCAAGTGATAGAATCTAGAGAAGTTCTTGAAAACAAAATTCAAGAGTTAAAAAAGAAATACCCTAATGATGTGCCTAGACCAGAAAATTGGGGAGGCTATACCATTGTGCCTAATGAAATTGAATTTTGGCAGGGTAGAGCTAGTCGTTTGCACGATAGGTTTTTATACAACAAGGAAGGAGAAAATTGGACGATTAATCGCTTAGCACCTTAAACGATTTTTTAGGAAATCTTCTTCTACAATTTCGGAGCGGTCTATACTATAGCGTAGCCAGTTTAGGAGAACTTGATTTTTTTCATCTTCTGTCATGTGCCATTTGATGTCTTCTTTTTCCATTTTCATTCGCATTTCATAAAGACATATTGCTGCAGATACGGATAAATTAAAACTTTCAGTAAACCCATACATAGGAATGTGTAAATGTTCGTCAGCATTTTCGAGAACTACATCACTAAGACCTTCTACCTCAGTACCAAAAAACAAAGCTGTTTTGCCTTTTGACAAGTCAAAATTGATAAGGTCTGTTTGAGAGTTGTGTGGACTTGTTGCTACTATTCTGTAGCCTTGATTTTTTAAAGACTGTATGCAATCGAGCGTATTGTTATCATTTTTATCATAACGATTGACTGTTAGCCAATTAGAAGCTCCCATTGCTACCTCTCTATCAGGTTTGAATTCGTTATAATTTTCTATGACGTGAACATCTTGTATGCCAAAGCAATCGCAGGAACGTAGTACAGCACTTGCATTTAAGGGTTGATAGATATTTTCTAATACTACGGTAAGGTATTTTGTGCGTTTTTGAATAAGCTCTTCAAAGAGTGCTTTTCGCTCATCTGTTATGCATTTTAAAAAGTGGTCAATCAGCACTTCCATTACTGCAAAATGATATCTTCAAAATTATATCCACGAAGAAAATCTCCTGTTTTCATTCTTTTTTTACCAGATAATTGTAATTCATGAATATGAACAAAACCATCATGAGCGGCCACTTTTAACTCTTTGTTGTTTGTTATAACCACCTTTCCAATTTCCAAATTATGGTTGGTGTTTTCATAAGTCGATTTAAACAGTTTTAAGGTTTTATCTTTATCTACGCTAGTCCAAGCTGTAGGGTATGGCGATAATCCTCTGATTTTATTGTGAATATCAATAGCACTTTCGGACCATAATATTTTGCAATCTGCTTTAAATATTTTAGGTGCGTGTGAGGCTGTTTCATCAATTTGAGGCACATTTGGTGCTTGATTATTTTCAATAGCGTTAATGGTCTTACATACCAATTCACTACCTATATGCATTAGTTTGTCATGAATAATACCAGCCGTATCATCTTCAGTAATATTTATCTTTTCTTGAAAAATGATATTACCAGTATCAATATTTTTTTCTATGAAAAAGGTGCTAACACCCGTTTCTTTTTCACCATTGATAACTGCCCAATTAATAGGGGCTGCACCTCTATAATTTGGTAATAATGATGCATGCAAATTGAAAGTGCCTTTAGATGGCATAGCCCATACGACTTCGGGTAACATTCTAAATGCTACAACTACAAATAAATCGGCCTTAAGGCTTTCTAAATCTGTAATAAATGAAGTGTTTTTAAGTTTCTCAGGTTGAAGAATTTTTAAACCTTGTTCTAGAGCAAATGCTTTCACCGAAGAATATTTAATTTTTTGACCTCTACCTGCAGGTCTGTCTGGAGCTGTTACTACACCGACTACATTAAAATTGTTTTCTACTAATCTCTTGAGTGATTCAGTAGCAAAATCGGGTGTACCCATAAAGACTATTCTCAGTTGTGAACTCATAGTTGACGAAATTACACTTTTTAGTAAATCCAATATAGCTTTTGTTCGTCATTCATGGCTATTTGTCCATTATCGCTAAGAAATTGCAGTACGCTAACCATTTTATCTTCTCTGTATTCAACAATTGCCATAATGATGTCATCTACATGCATTGGACTTTGACTAATTAGGTTTTGAATGGCTAACATGATAGCCTCAAACTCTTGGTCATTAATATTTAACTTATTCCTTTCAAGACAGACATCACATTTGCCACATCTATTGTTGTCTTTCTCGCCAAAATAGTTTTGTAAAACATGACTTCTGCATTGGTATTGATTACTAGCATATTGTATGACTGAGGCTGCTTTAGCTTCTTCATTTGCTTTTCTAGTTTCTAATGTTTCTTTAGAAAGACTAATGTATTTAGAATCTACTCTTGCTTTTAGCATTAACAGTTTAGGATTACTATTCTGTGGGATATAATCTAAAATGTCCATTTGCTTTAGGTTAGTCAGAAAATCTTTGACTTCTTGAGTAGAAAGTTGAGCTCTTTTAGCGATAATGTTTTCTTGAATTTTAGTGAAGTTATCGAATAGAGAGCCGTAGGAACGTAATAGTATTTTGAGTAAAATATCGTATTGTTTATTAGCAATTTGGAATTGATACAATTCGGTATGGGTAACTTTAATAAACAAGCGTGAGGGTTGATGAATGGCTTCACTCAGTTTGATATAATCTTCTTTTTCTAACAACTTAAGAACATTGTAAGTTTGAAGTTGATTTAAATTATAACGTTCACAAAATTCGTTGATATGAAACGGAAATTCTTGATGTTTGCCATCGCCAATGGCTATTCCTAGATAATTAGCAATTTGTTGATATACGTTTCTTACAATTTCTATCTCAGGATAATGATCATTTATTTGTTTTTTTAGGTTGTGAATGTCTAAATCGTTGTATAACAGTATGGAATATGCAAGTTTTCGATCTCTCCCTGCTCTACCAGCTTCTTGAAAATAGGCTTCTAAGGAGAAGGGTAGGTGGTTGTGGATAACTAATCGTACGTCATTTTTATCAATACCCATACCAAAGGCATTGGTAGCCACCATAACTCTCACGTGGTTCAGTTGCCATTGTTTTTGCTTTGAAGCTCTTTCCAAGACATCTAAACCTGCATTATAATAGTGTGATGTAATTCCATATTCTGAAAGTAGCAAATGAATTCGTTTGGTTTCTTTTCGAGTCCTACAATAAACTATAGATGTCCCTTTTACTCTGTTTAGGATTTGAATTAGTTTGCTGTCTTTGTCATCTTGTTTGAGGACAACATAGGATAATTCATCTCTATAAAAACTTGTGCTGATAACATGTTCATAATCAAATTTTAATTTCTCTTGTATGTCTTTTACGACTAATGGAGTAGCAGTTGCAGTAAGGGCTAAAATTGGGGCAGTTGTAATTTCACGTATTTCGGCAATCTTCAAATAAGATGGTCTAAAGTTATAACCCCATTCTGATATACAGTGCGCTTCGTCTACCGCTATTAAGTTAATATTCATCTTTTTTAGACGTTGTTGCACCATATCACTTTCTAGTCTTTCTGGTGATAAATACAAAAACTTATAGTTGCCGTAAATACAATTGTCTAGGGCAATGTCTAATTCTGAAAAACTCATTCCTGAAGTAATTGCTAATGCACGTATGTTTTTAGCTTTCAGAGCTGTTACTTGGTCGTTCATTAGAGCAATAAGGGGAGAAATAACTATGCAAATACCCTCCATCATAAGTGCAGGAACTTGAAAGCAAATAGACTTTCCTCCACCGGTAGGTAGAAGGGTTAAGGTATCTTTTGCGTCAAGAATTGAATGTATAGCATCCTCTTGCTTACTTCGAAAAGAATCGTAACCCCAATATTGTTTTAGAATTTCTTGTGGGCTCAACATCTTTACGAAGATATGAATTAGATTTCATTGATGATAAACCTTATTCGTTCTTTAACACTTGCCTGAGGCAGTTCTATTAGATTGTAGTTGGCTTCTTTATAGACTTGTTTTAAGGACTCGAAAATTTGAATAGAATCTTTAAAACTCTCTAACCTTTCATCATCTACGGTATAGATGTCTTCCCAAGGTGTTGTGATAAAAACAGTAGGGTGATAGCGATGATTTTCGCAATCTATTTTGAAGTGAGTAGGTATTTTGTGCTGATTGGTTTTAAGATATGCTAGATTATCAAGCATGCTTCTGTCATAGAAATTCACACCAGATGTAGCATTTAAGAAATCTCTTTTTCTTTTATTAAAAACGGTTTCTTCAAAATCAACATTTTTAAATGCTGTTTTGATATTCATTTCTTGAATAATTTCTCTTGACACTTCATCAAAACAGCTATATCCTTCATCTTTTAACGCATCGATAATACTAGTCTTACCACTGCTAGGTCCACCTGTAATAATTATTCTTTTAATCATAGAAATGTGCTTATCAAGGCAATACTAGAACCTATGATGATGGCAATAGCTTTTCGACTATTAAAATGGTGTCCTTCGCTACTTTCAAATAATATAGTTGTAGAAATATGTAGGAACATTCCTATAACAATGGCCATTATCTCTCGATAATAATTTGAAATATTACTGATGTATTCACTAAAAAATGTACCGAGTGGAGTTGTAATAGCGAATAGACTAATTAAAAGGATAATTTTAGGCTTAGACATTTTACTTTCTATGAGCATATGAGTAAGCACAATTCCAACTGGTACTTTGTGTAAGGCTATAGCTGATAATAAAGAAGAATGCATGTGAGAATGATGATGTGGGTTTCCTAGCGGCATACCTTCGATGAAGGAATGTACTCCGAGACCTATTAGCATACTCATTGGAACACTTCCGTGAATGTGCCCATGGCCATGCTCAACACCCTTTGAAAATTGTTCTAAAATGATTTGTAAAAAAAATCCAATAAGGATAAACAATCCAATAGTATGATTATGTTCTCCTGCGAAAGTTTCGGGAATTAAATGGAGTACAGTAATAGAAAATAAGTAAGCACCACTGAATGAAATTAGTAGCTTGGTGTTATTTTCTGATATGTTTTTTATGTAGAAGGCAATGATTGAACCTACAAAAACAGACGATAATAAAATAATGTAATCAATAATTGTCATTTTTGAGCGAGTATTATTAGACGTGGAGAATGAATAGCGTTAAAATCATTAAGTGAATAATCACCCCACAAATTTATTATTTTCAAACCAGATTTTTCAAACAAATCTATAAAATCAGATAATGTTAATGCTTGAACTTTTTCTTGGAAGTGAAATTGTTGTTTATCACTAAAGTAAATATCTTTTAGTAAAAAGCCGTTTTCATAACTTCTTTTAATGGTAAACTGGATATTATCGACGGTTTTTGATTCGCTTTTTACTAAGTCTTTAAGTACTTTTTTGGCATTCATAAAGTCCAAAATAACTTTTCCACCTTTTTTAATATTGTCAGCCATAGCTTGAATTGCCTTGTAGTTATCCGATGACTCATCAAAATAGCCGAAGCTAGTAAAGATATTGAGTAGAAAATCAAATTTTTCTTTTTTATAAGTAGAGCGCATATCATGAACTTTAAATGAAAGCTTGTCATTAGAAAATTGACTAGCGTAATCAATACTTTCTTTGGATAAATCTATGCCCTCAACGTCAAAACCTTTTTTGTTAATATATATGGCGTGACGACCTTTTCCACAAGCTACATCTAAGAATTTATGATTTTTATCAGCATTTAAATACTCCAAAAGATTGTTCAAGAAAAATTCCGCTTCATCAGAATTTCTATTCTTATAAAGAAGATGGTAATAAGGTGTGTTGAACCAAGTATTGAACCAATTTTTCATTCTTCAAATATAAATTTATTACTGTATTATTTGATTAAATTTGTCCGATGAAAAATAGTGTAGTTGAGAATTTTAATATGATTGCTAAAACGCAATTAGGCTTAGAGGAAATATTAGCTGATGAGCTTTTGAAATTAGGTGCTCAAGATGTTCAGGTTTTGAATAGAGCTGTTAGTTTTGTTGGTGACCTAGGCTTTATGTACAAAGCAAATCTAAACCTAAGAACAGCCATTCGAATTCTCAAACCTATTTACAAGTTCACGGCTCGAAGAGATGTTGATTTATATGAAGAAGCCAAAAAGCTAGATTGGTCAAAATACATTAGTGTCGATAACACTATTGCTGTCAATGCAGCTGTTCATTCCGACTTTTTTAATCATAGTCATTATGTGGCTTTAAAAGTAAAAGACGCCATTGTGGACTATTTTAGGGATTTAACCAAGGGTAGAAGACCTGATGTTGATACTAAAAATCCAGATGTAAGAATTAATATTCACGTTTCTAACGATAAGTGTACAATTTCTTTGGATAGTTCAGGAGAATCATTACATAAAAGGGGATACAGACATGCTACTAATGAGGCTCCAATTAGCGAAGTTTTAGCAGCGGGTTTAATCTTATTAAGCGATTGGGATAGGCAAAGTGATTTCTTAGACCCCATGTGTGGTTCTGGCACAATTCTTATTGAGGCCGCTATGATTGCATGTAATATTCCTCCCTCATTACATAGGAAGAAATTTGGTTTTATGAATTGGCTTGACTTTGATGCCGATTTATGGGCAAAGATTAAAGAAGTATCTATGAATAAAGTGAGTGACTTTGAGGGAAGAATAATAGGTTGTGATAGGGCTTTTGCATCTGTTAGGAAAGCTCAAGACAACGTTAAAGATGCTATGCTTGATGATATCATTGAAATAAAAAGAGCAAACTTTATTAGAAAGCCTGAGCCTATGCCAAATGGTGGAACGATTTTATTTAACCCACCTTATGGCGAGCGTTTGACTGCTGACACACTTGAATTATACTCACAAATAGGAGATACTTTTAAAAAGAATTATGCAGGTTGTTCGGCTTGGTTAATAACCTCTGATATGGAAGCTGTAAGCCATATACACCTTAAGCACACTAGAAGAATTAAAATATTCAATGGCAAGTTAGAATGTAGATTCTTAAAATATCAGATGTATGAAGGTTCAAAAAAAATAAGCAAAAAAAAAGCGACTGAATAAGTCGCTTTTTTTTTAATTCTGTTTTATCCTTAGAAGCCGATTAATTCTTTAGCTTTCTTGATGGATATTTGCTCATCGTTGTAGAAGGCAATAATGTAAGAGCCTTCATAACCTTGCTTAGTGACTTTATTTAATTTGAGCATAGCACCTTGAATACTAGTGTAAGTTCCGATAGTGTATCGATGGATACCTTCTGAAATTTCGGTTTTCTCAACACCTTCTAAATCATTCAATTTACTGAGTTCAACAACGTCATTCTTGCTGTATATTCCCAATTGTACTTTGAAAATAACATCTCCATAGACAGCGGCATTTTCTTCTGTGTAAGATAAATTCATATAGTCTTTAGCTTCAACAATCTGACCTTCTTTGATAGCAACTACCTTAGAGTTTTCATAACTCATGAAGTAAAGCTCGTTTCTACGTTCTAGTGCTTCTTCATAAGAGCCATATCCTTCTGTAAATACGTGTTTGAAACCATCTTTCCCTTCAAATACAACTAATTCGTCTAGGTCATAAAAATCTAAATCCACTTCTTTAAGAACATCTAATTGAACTCTGAAAACAATATCTTCAAGAGGTGGTAAATCTTCTAACTTAGCAGAAGCTCTACGCTTTCTTTCTCTATTCATTTCCTCGTCAGTGACTGTTCTTAAGTCTCCTTGTGCATCTTCAATGACTAAGACATTATTGTATCCACTATTGAGTAATTGATTTTGTTTCTGTCTTGCTTTTAGTACATCAGTAAATTCTCCCGTATAGTAAACCGTATGGTTATTTTCTAAAGTACTTTTAAGGTTTATGATACTCATCAACCTATTTATTTCTGCAGCTTCAATACCCTCAGCATATTTAGCAATTTGCAGTTTGTAAATAACTTCAGAGCTTAAATCAACGTATTGAGCAGGAGTGACAGCCTCTTCAAACTCTTTTTGTTGATTATATATTTGTTGGAATAATTTTGGTTTGTAGATATCTACCATCATAGTATCACCTTGAACATTAACTACTTTTTTAGTTAGTTTGATGAATTTATCGCTAGGGTATGTATCTTCAAAGTAGGTGTTAGCGTCTTTTCTAGATGCTGAATTGATGTATGCTAAGTAAATAGCCTCACTCATTTTATCGGTTAATTGAATACCATTTGCGTTAACAACAGCACCTTTTGGTGTGTTAGCCTCTTTGTCTAGATAATCAGGCACATTATCGTTGTCTGTATCTATTGGACAACCTTGAGCATCTACTTCTACGCCTTTAGGTGTGCCTATACAGAAGTCATCAATATCAACAACACCATCTTTATCTTCGTCTTCTCTGTCTAGTGCATCAAAATCTACAGCGATGTAATCGTCGTGAATCTCTGGAACATATTTTTCCTCGCAGTTGTAACAATGTAAATCATAGACTACATGTGCAGAATTGACAAAATATTTGTCAGATGAACCATCTAAAATATTGTCTATATAATCCGTATTGGTATAGTGGTAAGATGTACCTACTTTAAGGTTTAATCTATCGTTAATTTTAAGATTTAAACCAATTGACAATGGAATATCAATACCCTTTTGACTGTAAGCCTCAGTATTTGCTGGGTCAAGTAGCCACTGACTTAACAAATCTATTTCGTATTCATCATTGGTATTATCATAAGAGCCTTTGGAATCGAATTTTAAGTAGGATAATCCTAGTCCCAAATAGGGTGTTAAAAGTCTATTTTTGAATACATTTTTGAAGTTATAATCAAATCTTATTCCGATGGTATTTATGGTACTCATGAAATTGGTAGGCAAATCATCACGATTGATACCGTCAACACGAACAACACCTTCTTCCATTAATAAACTAGCATCAATAAATTCACTGAGGTTGGCAGATAATCCAATTTGAAAGCCAGATTGTCCGATAATTCCTGTATTTCTGTTGTCAGAAATGTCTCCTTTAAAGTTAAAATTACCAAATCCGACATGCAATTTGGGTTGAAGTTTGATTTTTTCTGCTTTGTTAATGGTTGCTGGAGTTCCATTTTCAGCGTCGATAGCACCATCATCTTCAGTTAATGTTGTGTCTTGATATTCAGATGGAATATAAGCAGGGTCGGGAATTTGAGACCATACGCTAACTGAAAATATTAGTGTTAAAAGCGATGTAGCAATGAATTTTTTCATCGAGTTTTTTATTGGTTTTGAACGCTTGTAAAACTAAGAAATTTTAGCTTAGAATTAGAAGTTTGGTTTCAGCAAATATTTTGAGTAGAAATTATCAATGTATTCAACGGCTTCATCTGCAGTATCTACTAGAGTAAATAGGTCTAAATCTTCAGGGCTTATGTTTTGTTCTTTTTCGAGCATTACATTTTTTATCCAGTCGATTAAGCCACTCCAATAGTCTTTACCGACCAAGACAATTGGGAAAGCAGCAATTTTTTGTGTTTGTATGAGAGTAATTGCTTCAAAAAGCTCATCTAAAGTACCTACACCACCGGGCATTACTACGAATCCTTGTGCGTATTTTACGAACATTACCTTCCTAACAAAGAAATAATCAAAATTTATTAACTTATCATTGTCAATATATGTATTGGCTTCTTGTTCGAATGGTAAATCGATATTTAAACCAACAGATTTTCCCTCTCCTTTGTTTGCTCCTTTGTTACCAGCTTCCATAATTCCGAAACCACCACCAGTAATAATTCCATATCCTTTGACGGTAAGTTTTTCTGCTATGTCTTCTGCCATTTTATAATAAGGATTATCTGGCTGGGTTCGTGCCGAACCAAAGATAGATACACAAGGACCAATTTTTGAAAGTGTTTCAAATGCTTGAACAAATTCAGCCATTATTTTAAAAATTTGCCAAGAGTCTTTTGTTTTAATTTCATTCCAATTTTTATTTTCGAATGCTTTCTCTATCTTTTTCATAGTATTATATTTTAATTAATAATTTAATTCTTCTTTCAAAAATGAGGCGGTATAACCTGCTTTAGAAAGAGTGATTTCTTCTGGTGTTCCCGTATTGATTATTTTTCCACCATTGCTGCCTCCATCAGGCCCTATCTCTATGATGTGGTCGGCCATTTTTACAACGTCTAAGTTATGTTCAATGACCAATACGGTATTACCTTTATTGACAAGTTTTTCTAAAACTTGTAGCAAAACATTTACATCTTCAAAATGTAAGCCTGTAGTAGGTTCGTCAAGAATGTAAAAGGTGTTTCCTGTACTTCTTTTAGATAACTCACTAGCTAATTTGACACGTTGTGATTCTCCACCAGATAGTGTTGTAGATTGTTGACCTAATTTGATATAACCGAGCCCAACTTCTACCAAGGCATTAATCTGTCTTTTTATTTTAGGGTGATTTTCAAAAAATTTTAGTGCTAGGTTAATATTCATATCCAATACATCAGCAATGGATTTGCCTTTGTATCTTATTTCTAATGTTTCTCTATTGTATCGTTTGCCGTTACAATATTCACAATCTACATGTACGTCTGGCAAGAAGTTCATTTCTATGGTTCTTACACCAGCCCCTTGACATTCTTCACATCTACCTCCAGATACATTAAATGAAAATCGTCCTACTTTGTATCCTCTTGCCTTTGATTCAGGATGGTTAGCAAAAAGTGTTCTTATTTCGGAAAATACTCCTGTGTAAGTAGCTGGGTTGGAACGTGGAGTACGACCAATCGGAGACTGATCAACTTCTATTACTTTATCGATGTGTTCTAAACCTTTTACGGAATCAAATTCTAAAGGTTTCTTTACGGAGTTATAAAAATGTTGATTGAGAATGGGGTAGAGGGTTTCATTAATCAAACTACTTTTGCCACTACCAGAAACACCTATTACTCCAATAAACTTTCCTAGGGGGAATTCGGCTGTTACGTTTTGTAAGTTGTTGCCTCTAGCTCCTTTAATGACGATGCTTTTATTATTTCCTTTTCTTCGTTTGGGATTGACTTCAATTCGTTTTTTTCCTTTCAGATAGTCAATAGTTATTGATGAATTTTTGATAAAATCTTTAGCATTTCCTTCGGCTATGATTTGTCCACCATGGATTCCTGCACCTGGTCCTATATCAATGACGTAGTCTGCTGCCATAATCATATCTTTATCGTGTTCAACGACAATGATAGAATTGCCAATATCTCTTAACTCTTTAAGTGAATTAATCAACTTTTGGTTATCTCTTTGGTGTAGTCCAATACTTGGTTCATCAAGAATATATAAAACATCAGTTAGTTGTGAGCCTATTTGTGTTGCTAGACGAATACGCTGACTTTCTCCACCAGAAAGACTTCTTGAAGAACGATTGAGTGATAAATAGTTTAGTCCCACATCGATAAGAAACTGCACTCTTTTACGTAATTCCTTGATTATTTCTTTGGCAATAATATTTTGTTTTTCAGAAAGTTTACTTTCCAAACTGTTTATCCATTTCTGTAATTCTTGGATATCCATATTGGATACTTCAGCTATATTAAGACCATCTATTTTAAAGAAACGGGACTCTTTATTTAGTCGGCTACCATGACACTCCTCACAATCTTCTTTGATCATGTATTCTGCTGCCCAACGTTTTAGTCTTGGCGAGGATGCATGTTTAAATTGGTCTTCTATAAATGGCACAATACCTTCAAAATTGATTTTATAGGATTTGCTAATTCCCGCTTTTTTAAGTTCGACATTAAACGATTCACTTGAGCCGTAAAGAATAGCGTCTAATCCCATTTTAGGAATCTCTTTAATGGGTGTTGAAAGGTTGAAATCGTATTTTTTGCCTATTGTTTCTATTTGATTGATTATCCAGGAGTTATTGCTTTTCGCAATAGGAACAATACCACCTTTTTGAATACTGAGGGAATCGTTGGTTATGATTTTTTTAAGGTCGATATTAGAAACAACTCCTAGTCCATTACAAGACTGACAAGCTCCTTTTGGGGAATTAAAAGAAAAACTATTTGGTTCGGCTTGAGCGTAAGAAATGCCTGTTTTTGAACACATGAGTTGTCTACTAAAAAAGCGTTCTTTTTCAGTGTCAATATCTAGTGTCATCATCAATCCATTGCCATATTTCATGGCTGTTTCTATGGATTGTTTCAAACGTTTTTCATTTTCTTGCTTAATGACTAGTTTATCAATTACTATTTCAATATCGTGAGTTTTGAAACGGTCTAATTTCATTCCTGGTGTAATCTCTCGTAACTCACCATCTACTCTTACTCTAAGAAATCCTTGTCTGGCTGTTTGTTCAAATAACTCTCTATAATGTCCTTTTCTTGAACGAATTACTGGCGCAAGTAGTATTGTTCTTTGTTGGTCGAGTTCTTTTTGAATTATGTGTAGTATTTCTTCATCTGAGTAAGAAACCATTTTTTCACCAGTATTGTAGGAATAAGCATCGGAGGCTCTTGCGTATAACAATCTTAGAAAATCATAAATCTCTGTTATAGTACCTACGGTAGAGCGTGGATTTTTGCTGGTTGTTTTTTGCTCAATTGAAATTACTGGTGAAAGTCCACTAATCTTATCCACTTTTGGGCGTTCTAAGCCACCCAAAAATTGTCTAGCATAGGCTGAAAATGTTTCAATATATCGTCTTTGACCTTCGGCATAGATGGTGTCGAAAGCTAGAGAAGATTTGCCACTACCACTAAGACCTGTTATAACCACTAACTCGTTACGAGGAATGGAAACATTGATGTTTTTAAGGTTATGTTCTTTAGCTCCAAAAATATGAAGCATTTCTTTAGACTTTGATTTACTCATTAAAAAGACTGCTGTCAGCTTGTGTTAAGTTATTTTGCAAGGAATAATTTCCTTTTTGCGGTATCTCAATATAGTATTTTTTCTTCAATTTGTTGGTGAGAAAACTTTCTCTAAGCCAAGGATTGTGAAGTTTTAGTATTTTATAATTTATGCCGTATTCTATAGAAAAATCTGCCCAACTGTTAATGCTTGTATCTACCATTACTTCATAGGTCGGTATATTTTTATACAAATCTTCTGTTCTAAATTGAAAGCCGTATTTTTTTGGGTTTTCTATAATTTCTTTAATGGCCAAAATTCTAAACACATATCTTGAAGTTTCATTGTTTAGCAATAAATCGTAGTAGGTGTATGATTTCTGTCTATTCATTTGTTTTAGTAGTCCTGACCTACCCATATTGTATGCTGCAGCGGCTAATGTCCAACTACCAAACTTCTCTTTGGCAGAATTTAAAAAATCACAAGCTGCCTGAGTGGATTTCTCAATGTGGTAGCGTTCATCTACTTCGGAGTTTACTTCTAAGTTAAATTCTTTGGCGGTAGATTTCATGATTTGCCAAAAGCCCTTTGCACCAGCAGGAGAGGTTACATTTTCTAAACCACTTTCTATCAGTGCTAAATACTTAAAGTCGTCAGGTAGATTGTTTTTCTTGAGTATGGGCTCTATGACAGGGAAGTATTTTGCTGCTCTTTTGTGCAATAACAGGGTGTTGGATTGCCAATAGGTATTTTTTAGCAACTCTTTATCATAGCGTTCCCATATATCTGGATTTTCTAGGGGCACTCGCTCATTGGCAAAGTAGATGTTTGATGAGGGTTTTGGTATAGCAAAGATGGTGTACTTCTCTTTGAGGCTTTTAAGAACAGAAATACTTTCTGAATATTCTCTAGAGGAGAAAGTGAATATAGACATTATGGAAAGTAAAACAACAAGGGTGGCAATTAAAGGAATGTTTCTTTTCATTAAAATGGGCTTTTAAAGTGTTCAAATAATTCAGCTTCTTGGTCTTTAGAAGATACTAAGGGTTCGTCAATATTCCAGTTGATATTTAGTTGTGGGTCGTTCCAAAGTAAAGCACCTTCAGATTCTTTAGAATATGGACCAGTGCATTTATAACAAAATATGGTATTATCTTCTAGCGTAACAAAGCCGTGTGCAAATCCTGGTGGTATCCAAAACTGAGTTTTGTTTTCTCCACTGAGTAATACGCTTTCGTACTTGCCATAAGTAGGAGAGTCTGTACGAATATCAACAGCAACATCTAATACACTGCCTTGAATAACACGAACTAGCTTACCTTGTTGAAATGGTGGTGCTTGAAAATGTAAGCCTCTTAGTACGCCTTTATGAGATAAAGATTGATTGTCTTGAATAAAATCTAAATCCAAGCCATTTTTCTCAAAAATAGCTTTGTTGTAGCTTTCATAAAAATAGCCTCTTTCATCACTAAAAACACGAGGTTTAATTATAAATAAGCCCTCGATTGTTGTCTTCTCAAATTCCATATTTTTCAAAAGGGATAAAGATACAAAACATCGCTCATAAAAACTTTAATAAATGATTTTAAAGTATATTTGCCATTCATTAAAATTATCTGAAATGAAAAAAATAATTTTATCCCTTATTCTAATAATGGGAATAACTAACATTAATGCACAAAATTTAAACACAGAAATGGAAAAAGTAAGTTACAGTTTGGGTGTCAACGTAGCCAAAAGCGTTAAAAATCAAGGACTAACAAGTATTGACTCTGAGGCTATTGCTCAAGCGTTTACTGACGTATTTGAAGGAAATGAACTAAAAATTTCGGAACAAGAATCTAATCTTATTTTACAAGATTATTTTGGCAAACTAGCTAAAGAAGCCCAGTCTGCTAATGTAGAAGCTGGACAAAAGTTTTTAGCTGAAAATGCCAAAAGAGATGGCGTTGTAACTACAGCTACAGGTTTGCAGTACGAAGTGTTGGCAGAAGGTTCTGGCGATTCTCCGAAAGAAACTGACCAAGTAACCGTTCATTATCATGGTACGCTAATTGACGGTACTGTATTTGATAGTTCTGTTGAAAGAGGTCAGCCAGCGACATTCCCTGTAAATGGTGTTATTCCAGGTTGGGTAGAGGCTTTACAATTGATGAAGCCGGGTGCTAAGTACAAACTATTTATTCCTTCTAACTTGGCTTATGGCGAAAGAGGTGCTGGTGGTTCTATTGGACCAAATGCGACACTTATTTTTGAAGTGGAATTAATCTCCATAGGAGGCTAATTTATCATAAATATAAATCATTAAAAAAGCCCCGCAATTGCGGGGCTTTTTGGTTTACTTCTTTTTTTCTAATAAACTAAGCCTCTTTTCCATTTGAATAAGATGTAGATACAATTCTTCAATTTTTTCTAAATTTATTTCGGTTGCTCTGTTAACTATTATACCGCCTTGTTCTTCAATATCTTTTTCTGAAGGGACACCAGGTAAATGTTTATTTTTCTTTACGAATTGTTCTATTTCTTTTAAGCTTTTGAAATCATAATCTTTGTTAACATCGTTTTTATCATAATATTCTTTAAATACGTAGTCAGGAGTAATTGTTCCTGAAGCCAAGATATTACCCATAACGTGTAATGCTTGAGAAGGGTTTGTGGTACCAATACCACAGTAACCATGGACACCCATTCCTTCAGTATAAAAACGTTGTATAGTTGCTATACCACTCGAGAATATACTACCATTGACGTGTAGTGCACTTACAGGAGCTGCTGCTGTTCCTATACCTATTCTTGAGCCAGGAGACAATAGTAAATTGCCACCACTAAGATGAACATAACCATTAACATCAAGTTCTGCAATAGGCATGTCGGTATTTATTCCTACTTTTCCACTTTCATGAACTAGGAAACGATCGTGAGCTTTGCGGTATATTATAAGTGCACCTATTCGAACAGAAGGCGAATAAGAACTGATAATATTTAACTTGAAGTATCTAAAAGATTGGGTTGTATTAATTTGGTAAGTTTGTGACATTTCTATTCCTATTGGCGTGTTACTAGTGTGTAAAACTGTCCATTGTGAATTATCATTTGATCCTTCAAGCGTCCAATTGGCTGGACTAGACGCCAAACCGCCTGTATAACCAACTGTCATTTTATAACTTGAAGGCGTAACGGCACTATTTAAACCTAAGTCTATGGTAAATGATTGGTTTGAGGGAGTATGTGGTTGCCAGTAATAAGCATTTTGTTCAAGAACATTAATTGCATGATGAGGAGCTATATAACTACTTTGATGGATAATTCTTGTGTGTGGGGTAAAAGCTATCCTCTCTTTTAAATCAGATTGATTTACATCTAGTTTTCCTATTGGATCATTTGTACCAATACCAACATTACCAGTCCTTTTAATGGAAGAGATGGTATTTTCATTATCGACATTCCATGCGTCTCCATCTCCTGGAGGAGCTGTAGTCGTAAACGTTAATTCGTGAGGTATTGTGTTAGTGTTTTTGGTTAGTTGCAAGTTTCCATTTGTTTTAAATACCAATCCATTACCTCCCTCAATATTTATAATCGCTTCATTATTGTTATAGTCGTTTTGAAGACTTAGGTTTTGATCATCTGAACCTGTACCATCTTGAATAATGGATAAATTGACGCTGTTACCACCTTGAATATGCAAAATTGTACCTATTAAGGCTAAGTTTTGATTATCATTATCTTCAATAGACATCCAATTAGTACCATCGTAATGATATACTCTGTTTTCTTGTTCAGCATATGCTATACAACCCATTAAAGGATTGATAATAGCACTTAAATCATTTTCTGATGGTACATTTACTAAGCGTACTAGTGATGAACCGTCAATTTGTGAAAACGACTGTAAACCAAATAAAGTGCCAATAAAGAAAATAAGTATTTTCTTAGCTTCTTTTACTAGTTTTTCTTTGCAGACTGAACGTATTCTTCTTGATAATTCTGAATTACGAACATAGCCTAAAGCCATTCTTACGGTTTGAGTTGTGATATTTAATTCTTCAGCAATTTCTTTTTTAATATCAGAATGCACTCTAATTGGTTGGGGTAGTTTTGTCTTTTTCATAGTTTGTAAGTACTTTTACGTTGCGGTAGCAAACAGTTTTAGCTTATTTTAATACAAAATACGGTCCTAATATAGAAAAAAATCTACGAAAGTAGAAATGTTTCTCAATAAAAAATGTGATGTTAGATACAACTTCAATAATTAAACAAAGAATGATTGTTTTTATAAAAAAGCAAGGTATGAGTCTAAATAAGTTTTACGAAAAAAGTAAAGTTTCTAATGGCGTTTTAGGTAAAAAAGGTGGAGTTTCAGAAGAAACTATTGTAAAATTCCTAGAATTATTTCCTGAAATAAATCCAACTTGGTTAATGACTGGTCAAGAAGAAATGATGAAACAAAAAGTTGTTGCTAGTGACGGTGATAAGTATATAACCATCCATGTTGATGTTTTTAATGAGTTAAAAAATCAATTAAATGTTAAAGATTGTCAAATTAACAATTTAATAAATAAACTTTCCAATTAAAAAAGCCCCGCAATTGCGAGGCTTTTTTAATGGAATATGTTTTTTTTTATTACATGTGTATCACTTCATCGTAAGCAGCGGCAACAGCCTCCATAACAGCCTCACTCATAGTTGGGTGCGGGTGTACTGCTTTTAGTATTTCGTGACCTGTAGTTTCTAGCTTACGTGCTACCACGGCTTCGGCAATCATTTCAGTTACGTTGTAACCAATCATATGACACCCTAACCATTCGCCGTACTTAGCATCAAAAATAACTTTTACGAAGCCATCTTTGTGCCCAGCGGCAGAAGCCTTACCAGATGCTGAGAATGGGAATTTGCCCACTTTAATATCGTATCCAGCTTCTTTAGCCGCTTTTTCAGTGTAGCCTACAGAAGATATTTCTGGAGAACAATAGGTACAACCCGGAATATTACCGTAGTCTAAAGGTTCAGGATTGTGACCTGCTATCTTTTCCACACAAATAATGCCTTCAGCAGAAGCGACGTGAGCTAGTGCTTGGGTTGGTAATACGTCACCGATGGCATAGTAGCCCGGTATATTCGTTTGATAAAAGTCGTTGACTAGTATTTTACCTTTGTCCGTAACAATGCCTACGTCTTCCAAACCTATATTTTCAATATTAGCTGTGATACCTACTGCCGAAAGAACGACATCACACTCTATAGTTTCTAGACCTTTTTTAGTTTTAACGCTAACGACACAAGCTTTACCTGAGGTGTCAACGCTTTCTACTGATGAATTGGTCATTACTTTAATACCAGATTTTTTGAACGAACGAGCCAATTGTTTAGAAACGTCCTCGTCTTCAATAGGAACGATATTAGGCATGTATTCAACTACGGTTACGTCTACACCCATAGCATTATAGAAATAAGCAAATTCTACGCCAATTGCTCCAGAACCTACAACTACCATTTTAGATGGTTTTTTATCTAAAGTCATAGCTTTTCTGTAGCCAATAATTTTCTTTCCATCTTGTGGTAGGTTAGGTAATTCTCTTGAACGAGCACCTGTAGCAATAATGATGTTTGAAGCACTGTACTCTGTAGTTTTGCCATCAGCATCTACTACATCTATTTTTTTACCAGCTTTTACTTTAGCTGTTCCCATTATCACTTCTATCTTATTCTTCTTCATCAAGAAGTCAATTCCTTTACTCATGCCGTCAGCAACGCCTCTTGAACGTTGAACAACAGAGTTAAAATCTGCATCAGCATCTTTTACATTAATACCGAAATCCTCAGCGTGTTGAATGTATTCAAATACTTGTGCTGATTTCAACAAGGCTTTAGTAGGAATACATCCCCAGTTTAAACACACACCACCTAGAGATTCTTTTTCTACGATAGCTGTTTTTAAACCTAATTGTGAAGCGCGAATGGCAGTAACATATCCTCCAGGTCCACTTCCTATAACAATGACATCAAAATTCATATTTTCTTTGTGTTTTAAATCGTGACAAATCTAATAAATTCTAAAACAGAAAACGAAGTAAATTGAGCAAATAAATCATATTAAATGAACATTATCTAAATCCTTGTTCTAAAATGAATTTAAGGTAAGATAATTTGGTTTTTATGAGTTTTACTTTTGTCCTGTAAAATAGTCTTGCTGGTGAACGTTTTAAGCCAATTCTTTTTTCCAAACGCAAAAGTCTTGGGTTGGGTGTAATTTCTTCTCCAGCAGAGTAGCCTAATGCTTTAATTTCTTTTCTCAGTAAATAGCTTAGCTCTTGCAATTGTAGGGGTGTAAATACGCTTTTGTATTTGTCAATATGACTGGTATTTAGGGACTTATGGGAGTCTTGATGGTGTTTTTCGTCTTCAGAATTTTCAAACAGTTTGACCTCAGATTCAGTAAGCATACTTTCCTCGAATTCAGAGCCTATATGTTCAGCAATTGCAGTTAACCACAGTTTGTTATCGCTAACTAAATCTTCATAGCTCAGTTGTAAAATTTCATTTTTTTCTTCAATTGATTCGAACTTATTAAAGTAAGCCTTTATAACATCTACAGTTTCGATAATAAATTTATCGTCATAAGTGGAAGAATACCATCGATTGAAGTAGGAGGAGCAAATAGCTAAGGGATGTCTTTTCAGAAACAAAAATTTTGCCGATTTAAATTGTGACTTTAAATAAGGGTAATAAAAAAGATTAGTTGGTGTTTTTTCACCTATAAAATTAGATGCTGTTGGAAAAATGGCTTGGAAAAAATGCTCAACAGAAATAGTATCGTCTATAATTTGGTTTGATTGAATAGCCGTGATGGGTTTTTGTCCTTTATTCAGTTGTTTTAAGAGGTACTTTTGCCTCAATGGACTTAGCTTTTTCCATTTTAAAACACCTAGAAGGTTGAAAATCCAACTTTCATTGATTACATCTATATCCGAATGGTTGTTTAACTTTTGCCCCAGAGTTGTACTGCCAGAACGAGAAAAGGATAAAATGAAAAAGTAGTTTTTCATCATTTAGCTAATATCTGAAAAAAAAACAATTTGACACACATATTTTCTGATAGCTTTTGGCTAAGTTTTATGACACTTATTTTCCTATACAGAAGTTGGAGAAAATATTTTCTAACAAATCATCGGAAGAAATTTCGCCAGTAATTTCTCCTATGTGTTGTAGTGCTTGACGAATGTCCATAGCCAAGAAATCTCCACTTGTTCCATCGTTTAAGCCAGTGATGGTTTTGATGATGTTTTCTAATGCAAGAGTCAATGACTCCAAATGTCTACTATTACTAATTAGAGTACTATTACCCAAAGAAGATGTATTGACTAAATCAATCATTTGTTGTGAAAATGCTTCTACACCTTCATTATGTTTAGCAGATATGTAAATGGCATTTGGTAATTTTTCTTTTATATCGCCATTCAAGTCAATTTTGTTTACTACCACTAACGGTTCTTTTAGCCCTTTTTCTTGTAGTGCTTCTAACTCACTAAGCTGTTCCTTAAGGTTTTGTGAGGCGTCAATTAAGAACACAATAATTTTTGCGCTTAGGGCTTTCTCAACAGCCCTTTCTATACCAATCTTTTCAATGCTGTCTTGAGTCTCTCTTAGACCAGCAGTATCTATAAAACGAAATTGGATGCCGCCTAAAATAATGACATCTTCTATGGTGTCTCTCGTTGTTCCTGCAATTTCGGAAACGATGGCTCTGTCTTCTTTTAGTAAAGCATTAAGTAGGGTGGATTTGCCCACGTTGGGTTGCCCAACTATAGCTACGGGCACACCATTTTTTAGAACGTTACCAATAGCAAACGAATCAATGAGGTTTTGAATAACCTGTTTTATTTTTTCTAACAGTAGGTTAAATCGTTCTCTATCGGCAAATTCTACATCTTCTTCACCAAAATCCAACTCCAATTCTATCAGAGCAGCGAAATTGATAAGCTCTTGTCTTAACTCTTTTAATTCGTTAGAAAAACCACCTCGCATCTGATGCATAGCTACTTGGTGTGCCGATTCACTTTCCGAAGCTATTAAATCGGCAACAGCCTCGGCTTGTGATAAGTCCATTTTACCATTGGCAAATGCCCTTAAAGTAAATTCACCTGCCTTAGCCATTCTAGCACCAGCACCAATAAACAACTGTATGAGTTGGTTTTGGATATACACTGAGCCGTGACAAGATACCTCTATGACATCTTCACCAGTGTAAGAGTGTGGATTTCTAAAAACACTAACCACCACTTCGTCTAAAATTTTATGGTCTTTTCTAATCGTACCAAAATGTAGGGTATGACTATCTACTTTGGTCAAGTCTTTATTGATAAAAAAGGCATTACAAATAGGAATAGCTTGAGGACCTGAAAGTCGTATCACAGAAATAGCACCTTGACCAGACGAAGTTGCTAAGGCACAAATAGTATCGTTGTTGATAAACATTTGACAAAGATAGAAAGTCTTTTGCTTTTTTGTTTTACTAATCCATATTTCATTTTAAATTTGCATGCAAATAAATTCAAAACAAAAATGAGCGTATTAGTAAACAAAGATTCTAAAGTTATTGTTCAAGGTTTTACGGGTAGTGAAGGAACTTTCCATGCCGGTCAAATGATAGAGTATGGCACAAATGTTGTTGGTGGCGTAACACCAGGCAAAGGTGGTCAAACTCATCTTGATAGACCTGTTTTTAATACTGTTGTTGAAGCAGTAGAAAAAGTAGGTGCTAATACTTCTTTAATTTTTGTGCCACCAGCTTTCGCAGCCGATGCTATTATGGAGGCAGCAGCAGCAGGTATTCAAGTGATTATATGCATAACGGAAGGTATTCCTACCAAAGATATGATTACAGTAAAAGAATATTTATCTGATAAAGATTGCCGTTTGGTAGGCCCAAACTGTCCAGGTGTTATTACGCCAGGAGAAGCCAAGTGCGGTATAATGCCAGGTTTTGTTTTTGAATCGGGTAGAATAGGGGTTGTTTCTAAATCAGGTACACTAACCTATGAAGCGGCTGACCAAGTGGTTAAGGCAGGAATGGGAATTTCTACTGCTATTGGTATTGGTGGTGACCCTATCATTGGTACGACCACAAAAGAGGCAGTTGAATTATTGATGAACGACCCTGAAACAGATGCTATTATCATGATTGGCGAGATAGGTGGACAGTTAGAAGCTGATGCTGCACATTGGATTAAAGCAAACGGCACAAAACCAGTAGTTGGTTTTATAGCTGGTCAGACTGCTCCTAAGGGAAGAACTATGGGACATGCTGGTGCAATAGTAGGTGGTGAAGACGATACGGCTGAGGCTAAAATGAGAATTCTTAGCGAATGTGGTATTCATGTCGTAGCTTCTCCTGCAAAAATTGGCTCTAAAATGGCCGAATTGATGGGTGTTAATGCATAACTCAAACGATAAAAATTAGTAGAAAAGACGCTTTAAGCGTCTTTTTTATTGGAATACTATTATTTTAGCATTTAAATTTAAAAAACAATGAAATTATTAGAAGGTAAAACGGCCATAATCACTGGTGCCTCAAGAGGAATAGGAAAAGGAATAGCAATAACCTTTGCAAAGCAAGGTGCAAATATTGCTTTTACTTATTTGTCATCTGAAGAAAAAGCCAAAGCTTTAGAAGAAGAATTATCAGCATTTGGAATTAAAGCTAAAGGGTTTAAATCGGACGCTTCAAAATTTGAAGCTGCTCAAGATTTAGCCGATAAAGTCATAGAAACTTTTGGAAGCATTGATGTATTGGTAAACAATGCAGGTATTACCAAAGACAACCTACTCATGCGTATGAGTGAAGAAGACTTTGATACGGTCATGGAGGTTAATATGAAGTCTATTTTTAACTTAACAAAAGCTGTATTAAGACCTATGCTAAAACAACGTTCGGGTTCTATTATAAACATGAGCTCTGTTGTTGGTGTAAAAGGTAATGCTGGTCAAGCTAATTATTCGGCTTCAAAAGCTGGTATCATAGGTTTTTCAAAATCTACAGCTCTAGAATTAGGCTCTAGAAATATCCGTTGTAACGTTATTGCACCTGGTTTTATAGAGACAGAAATGACGGCTAAGTTAGATGAAAACATTGTGAAAGGCTGGACAGATAGTATTCCATTGAAACGTGGAGGAACACCTGAAGATATTGCTAATGCAACCGTCTTTTTAGCTTCTGATATGTCAGCATATATTTCAGGACAAGTGTTAAATGTTTGTGGAGGAATGCTCACTTAATGAATTACATTACTACAGAATGGTCAATGCTATGGATTGTGGGTTGTATTGCCCTTTCCATAGCTGTTTCTTATGTTCTGTATAGTAAGGAAGTCTTTAAATCCGCTTTATGGCTTAGAAGATTTTTATTCGCACTACGCTTTGCGACCTTTTTTATTCTTACTTTTTTATTGCTCAAACCTTACATAAATCAGTTTGTTACGCATAAAGAACAAGCAATCATTTTGATTGGAGTTGATAATTCATCTTCTCTACTTGCTAATGCTGATAGCGTCTATTACTCTACTAATTTTGTTAAGGAGCTGAATGATTTAAAAGCTGAATTTGAGGAAGATTTTCAAGTTGAGATATATGCCTTTGGTGAACAAGTAGAAAGGAACCCAATTCTTGATTTTAAAGACAGAAAAACAAATATATCAGATTATCTTAATGAGGTTTCCGATATATATTCCAACCGTAATGTGGTAGCTAATGTCATCGCCTCTGACGGGATTTATAACTCAGGGTCTAATCCTTTGTATGCCAATTATCCTTTTAATGCTCCTTTATATACCATACGATTAGGCGATACTATTGCCAAGAAAGATTTAGAATTGACTTCAGTTTCATACAATGAAATTGCATATTTGGGTAATTCTTTTCCTATTTCAACAACAGTTTTATCTCAATTTTCCAAAGGAGAGAGGCTAGAAGTTAGTATTTATGAAGGAGATGTTTTGCTAGATAGAAAAGAGAAGTTAATAAATCGTAATGACGAGATTATTTCTTTTGACTATAAACTAAGTGCTCAAAGCGTTGGTATTCATAATTACAGAATTGAAGTCAAAGCTGTAGAGGGAGAACAAAACACCTTAAACAATACTCAAAATATCTTTGTAGATGTCCTAGAAAGTAAGCAGAAAATACTCTTATTGAGTGATATCTCACACCCTGATATAGCTGCCATAAGTAAATCTATACAGTCCAATGAAAATTATGAGTTAGTTGTACAAAATACATCAGATTTTAATGGTGATTACAGTCCTTACAGTTTGCTAATTGCTTTTCAGTTAAATGTTTCAGAACCTAATATTCCTACTTTTTATTTCATAGGAAATTCAAGTCAAGCCCTATCTTTAGAATGGTTTAGTTTTTTGCCGTCTAAAAGTACTCTTAATGAGGTTCATTCCGACTATAATTCCTTTTCTTTATTCTCATTGAATGATAAATGGAATCTGTGGTTGGAAGAACTACCACCCTTATATAGTCCTTTAGCAGAATATACTTTTAACTCTGAACATCATCATCTTTTTACTCAAAACATATTAGGTATAACTACTCAAAACCCCATCTTTACATTCAGTAAGCAAGGAGAATACAGACAAGCAGTTTGTGCTGTTGAAGGCTTGTGGAAATGGCGTTTGTATGAGTATCTAAAAACTAATAATCATCAGCTATTTGATGAATTAATCAATAAAAGCGTTCAATTCTTATCAGTTAAAGAAGATAAAAGACCTTTTAGATTGCGACATGAAAAACTTATCTATGAGAACGAACCCTTGTTAATTGAGGCGGATTTATACAATGCTAACTATGAGCTGGTCAATAGTGCTGAAGTAAGTCTTTTGATAAAAGACGAAGATGGTAATGAATACAATTTTTCATTTAACAAAACAGCTATTAGCTACACCTTAGAGTTGAATGAGTTAAAAGTAGGTAATTACAGTTATGAGGCTAAAGTAATATTCAATGGCAAGGAGTTATTGAACAAAGGCAAGTTTTCAGTACTTCCTTTAGAATTAGAGAAAATATCTTCACAAGCTAATCCTCAAATTCTTTATAATTTATCACAAAAATATGGAGGTAAATCTTATGATAAATCTCAATTTTCTGAACTCAAAAATGAATTGTCAGCAATAGAATCACAAAGTTTAAGTTATAAAGAAGAATCGCAGAGTGATTTCATTAACTTGAAATGGATTTTCATTTTATTATTTGTATTTTTGACACTAGAGTGGTTCGTGAGAAAGAGAATTACTAACATTTAACAATTTAAAATTTTATAATAGTATGTTTGAAACTAATGATTCAGGTGGATTTAACCCAAAACTGCCGAGGTTTTTTGTTCTAGGGTTTGTAGCAATTATTTTTCTTTTAATAACTGGAGGTAATATGTTTTATACCGTTAATCCAGGTGAGAAAGCGGTTGTTTTTAAGCGTTTTGGTGGTGGATTAGATAAGGACTTAGTAGTGCCTCAAGGTTTTCACTTTATTGCACCTTGGAATAAAGTTTATATCTACAATGTTAAGATACAAGAAGATTATGAGGCTATGGAAGTACTATCTAAAAATGGACTTTCTATTAAAGTAGATTTATCTTTTCGTTATACGCCCAATGTTTCTGAGCTAGGTTATCTTCATGATTTGGTTGGGGAGGACTACTTAGAAAGTATCATTCGCCCTGAGATACGTTCTGTAACTAGAGAGGTGATTGGTGAATATTTACCTGAGGAATTATATTCTACAAAGAGAGAAGAAGTAGAAGACAAGATTTTTGAAATCACTTCTAAATCTATTGCCGATAAATATATCTTTTTGGATGCTATACTTATTAGAGATGTGACTTTACCACAAACTCTACAAGCAGCTATTGAAAATAAACTGAGACAAGAGCAAGAAGCTTTAGAGTATGAGTTTAAACTATTAAAAGAGTCTAAAGAAGCAGAAAGAAAGCGTATTGAGGCGGAAGGTATTTCAGACTTTCAACGTATCGTGACAAAGACTATTACTCCCCAGTTACTTAAATGGAAAGGTATTGAAACGACACAGGAACTGTCGAAATCTCCTAACAGCAAAGTTATTGTTATTGGAAATGGAGAAGGTGATTTACCGATTATTTTAGGTGGCGATAAATAAAAAAACAGTATTAATTTTAACCTATTTAACAATGAAAAAGATTTTAATTTTAATGAGTTTTGTATTGCCTTTGACTATATTGGCTCAGACTAGACCTATGCCTACTAAAGCAAATAATAAAACTATTACTAAAAAAGATGTTGTAAAAGACAAAAAACCTGCGCCAAATGCGTACATGATTATGGATGTTACGGAAAATATTCCTAAGAAAAATGTTCCTCGTCTTTCTTTTAAATTCCAGTCCTTCGATGTAAAATATTCTAATAAATTATCACAATCAGTTAAAGATAAAGAATCAATTATTGAGGTGCTTAATCTTTTAGGTCAAAGAGGTTGGGAGTTGGTTACTGTTGAAAATGGACGATATTTTTTTATACACAGAACCATTGGCAGGGTAAAATAATCTAATAATTTAAAGCCTCTTTA
The DNA here is from genome assembly GCA_016779995.1 of Flavobacteriales bacterium. NCBI lineage: Bacteria > Pseudomonadati > Bacteroidota > Flavobacteriia > Flavobacteriales > Flavobacteriales bacterium. Next base: position 183,128 of record JADHMO010000001.1, on the reverse strand, counting down.
TTGAGGCTTTTTTTATGAAAAAATATCCAGAAAAAATCGTTGTTGCATGGGGTGAAGCCATTTCAGGAAATCTTGAAATAAGAGATTGGCTGATGAAAAATAATTACCCCGAATTAGGCTTATTTTGTTACGCGCTTTATTTCGATAAAGGTGCTTCGGATTGGTTGATGAAAAATGCACCACATCTTCTAGCAACAATCAAAGGTGTTGAGGGCAAAAAAGATGCTATACGTTGGCTAGAAATCAATGGCTTTAAATTATTAGCAAAAGTAGCCAAGGCAGCCGATAATGATAAAGAGCAAATGCGTTGGCTTATGTTAAACGATAAACTATTTGGGGTAATAGCTCAGCGTATAAAATTAGTAAAAGACGATATAGAAGAAGCTAATAACGATGTACACCGTTGGGGATATGAGTAGATTATTTCCTCAATTTCTTAAGCTCAGTAAGTTTATCCCTAAGTTTTACAGCCTCTAGGAAATCCAAGTCTTGAGCTGCATTTTCCATTTGTTTCTTGGTGTTTTTAATAGCTCTTTCCAATTCTTTTGGGTTGGAGTAGTCCGTTTCACTCTCAGCAGCCATACTCATACCTTCTTTTACTGCGTATGGATTAAGACTCTTGGCTAGTGCATTGTCTTTCTTTTTATTCAATGGGGTAGGCACTAAGCCGTGCTCGGTATTGTAAGCAATTTGTTTTTCTCTACGTCTATTTGTTTCGTCAATAGTGAGTTTCATAGAGCGTGTTATTTTATCGGCATACATTATAACTAAACCATTGACGTTTCTGGCCGCTCTACCTGCTGTTTGAGTAAGTGAGCGTTCCGACCTTAAAAAACCCTCTTTGTCGGCATCTAGAATAGCTACTAAGCTAACTTCTGGTAAGTCTAATCCTTCTCTTAAAAGATTAACACCCACCAAGACATCAAAAAGACCTTCTCTCAATTCATGTAATATTTCTACTCGCTCTAGGGTATCCACATCCGAGTGTATGTAACGGCAACGAATATCAAAACGTGTCAGGTACTTTGTCAATTCCTCAGCCATTCGTTTAGTAAGTGTGGTTACAAGGGTACGTTCGTCTTTATCAACTCTCAGTTTTATTTCTTCTAGTAAGTCATCTATTTGATTCAGAGAAGGTCTGACGTCTATTTTGGGGTCTAATAAGCCTGTAGGGCGAATGACTTGTTCAGCTACCACGCCACTCGATTGCTCTAGCTCATAATCAGCTGGAGTAGCACTAACATAAATGAATTGATTGTTAATGTTCTCAAATTCTTCAAACTTCAATGGTCTATTGTCCATAGCAGCCGGCAAACGAAAGCCATACTCTACGAGGTTTTCTTTTCTTGAACGGTCGCCACCAAACATAGCTCTTATCTGAGGTATTGTCACATGACTTTCATCTATTACAGTCAAGAAATCTTTAGGAAAATAGTCGATTAGGCAGAACGGACGAGTTCCTGGCATACGACCATCAAAATAGCGAGAATAATTTTCTATTCCCGAACAGTAACCGAGTTCTCTAATCATTTCCAAATCGTAATTGACACGTTCATCTAAACGTTTAGCCTCTAGTTTTCTGTCGGTATTATTTAAAAATTGTACCTGATCCATCAAATCATCTTGTATCTGATGAATAGCACTTTGGATACGGTCTTTAGAAGCCACAAAAATAGTTGCAGGAAAAATGCGTAAGTACTCGAACTTTTCTAAAATAGTGTTGTTTACAGGGTCAAAACTTTCTATTTCTTCAATTTCATCGCCCCAAAAGTGAATTTTATAAGCGATATCGGCATAGGCTGGAAAAACCGAAATAGTATCTCCTTGGACTTTAAAATTGCCTCTTTCGAATTGTATGTCTGAACGTGAGTATAGAGATGTTACCAATTGATTAATTAATTTATTACGACTAATCTTTTGATTTTGCTCTATTTCAATTACGTTATTGTTGAATTCATCGGGGTTTCCGATACCATAAATGCAGGATACAGAAGCCACCACAATAATATCTTTTCTTCCTGATAATAGGGTAGAGGTGGTACTCAATCTTAACTTTTCTATTTCTTGATTTATAGATAAATCTTTTTCAATATAGGTTCCACTACTTGGTATGTAGGCCTCAGGCTGATAATAATCGTAATAGGACACAAAGTATTCTACGGCATTATGGGGAAAGAATTGCTTGAACTCGCTGTATAATTGTGCCGCTAGAGTTTTGTTGTGACTAAGAACTAAAGTTGGCTTTTGAACCTCTTTAATAACATTTGCTACTGTAAAGGTTTTTCCAGAACCGGTAACACCTAGTAAAGTCTGATGTGATTCTCCGTTGTCTATGCCTTCAACCAGTTGTTTTATTGCTGTAGGCTGGTCGCCCATAGGGCTAAAATCCGATACGACTTTGAATCCCATTTACAGGGTGTTAAGCTGTTTTAGTTTATCTTTTAGTGAGTCTATTTCAGCTTTTCCGTTGTCTATCTTCTTTTCTATTTGAGATTTGAGTTTGTCAGCACCATTAGATGAACCAAAGAAAGAGATGTTGGTTTCGTATTGATTAACTTCTTTTTGTAAATCGTTAATTTTATTTCTGATGAATTGCTTTTCTTTATCTATTGCAAATGAATCCGATTTTGCTTTTAAATTTTCTAGTTTGTTGTTGAACTTAATATCATTGAGTTCTTTCTTATCAACTTTCATTTGCTTGTAGAAATCATCTATGGACTTCCTGAAATCATCTTCTATTTGGTTTTTATCTCTAGAAATATCACCAAGAGAACGCCATTCTTTCTGAAAGTCTTCAAGAGCATTAAGGTTTACTTTTTTATCTTCAGAAAGCTTGAATTTTTGAACTGTTTTTAAGAATTTTTCTTTTTTAGCTAGGTTGTCAGCTTTTTCTTTGTCTAGTTCTTTGAAAAAGCTTTTTTTACTATCATAGAAATTATCCATAGCTGTTCTAAATCTCTTCCATAGTTTTTCCGATTGAGATTTAGGCAGATAGCCACTTTTTTTCCAGTCTTCATTAAGTTTATTGACCTTATCTGTTTTCTCTTTCCAACTGACTTCTGAATTGACTAATTCTTCGGCTTTTTCACACAAGACAACTTTATTTTGTATGATATGTTTATTTTCATGCTTTTTCTCTTTGTAAAATTCGTTTTTCTTAGCATAAAAATTAGAAAGAGTTTCTCTTAGAAGTTTCCAAGCCGCTTTATTTTCTTCTTTACTCATTGGAGCTTGTTTCTTCCATTCAGCTTCTAACTCTTGTACTTGTGAAGTTAACTTATTCCATTCGTTATGAGATTTTACTTCACTTTCACTGAGGGTAGCAATTTTTTGACAAATCGCAGATTTATTCTCAAAAGATTGTTTTCCTTTTTCTTTTAAATCAAGGAAATGTTCGTTTCGTCTTTTGTGTAATTTATGTGTTGCTTCTTTAAAACGTTCCCATATTTCTTCCCTCAACTCTCTTTTAACTGGTCCGACTTCTTTCCATTTTTCATGAAGAACTTGCAATTCAGCGTGTACCTTATTAATAGATTTTTCTTCCATTAAGGCTTCAGCCTGTTCACATAAGCTAGTTTTTTGTTTAAGGTTTCTATCAAAATCTAAATCACGTAAGTCATTATTAATTTTAATAAAATCATAGAATTTTTCAACCTGATGGTGGTATGATTTCCATATATCGTTCCTGAATCCAATACCTACTTCACCTGTAGCTTTCCACTTATCTTGTAATGCTCTAAACTTTTCAAATGTCTCTTTGATGGTTTCTTCATCACTAATAATACTTTCTATATCCTTTATGATTTGAGTTTTTATCTTGAGGTTTTTGGCAAAGTCTAACTCTATTTTCTCTCTATAATCGGCTTTCTTTTTACGAAATTCGCTAAAGAGCTTTTTAAAATCTTTCTCTAGTGGGTGGACAAATTTATACTCTTCTTCAAGGCCTTCGTTTTTTAAATACTCTTCTTTGTGGATTTCTTTTTCAGCATTTATTTTTTTATAAAACACGGCTTTGATTGCATCAATACTTTTAGCAACTGAATATATATTTTCAGTTGTAATTAGTTCAGATACTTGTTGCTGTAATTCTTGAGGCGTAAATGAGTTATAGTCAATTTCAATGACAGTATTTTTATTGGTTAACTCTTGGTTAACGATTTCTTTTTTATCCTCGTTTGAATCTTGGATCATCTTGTCAATAGATTAGATTTATGCAAATTTAACATTAAAAATATTAATAAGTGTATTTTTTACTTTTCCAAATGTTCCATGCTTGTTCTGCTTGAATAGTTAGCATTTCCATTCCATTTTTAACTGTGCAATTTTTCTCTTTTCCAAAAGAAAGAAAACGGCTTATTTCTGGATTGTAAACTAAATCATAGAGAATATGTTTTTCTGACAAAAATTGATAGGGTATCTCTGGAAAACTATCGATTTTAGGAAATGTTCCTAATGGCGTACAATTAATAATTATTTGGTGTTTTTCTACGCACTTTTTATCTACGTCAGCATAATCAAATGAAGAATTTCTAGAAACTATTTGAAATGTAATATTTAGCTTTTTTAAAGCGAAAATAATAGCTTTTGTAGCTCCGCCATTCCCTAGTAATAATGCACTTTTATGATGAGGTTTTAAAATAGGTTCAAGAGAGTTTAAAAAGCCTAAATAGTCTGTATTGTATCCTACTAGCTTACCTCCATTATTTTTTACACAATTTACTGCCCCAATAACTTGAGCCTCAGGACTTAATTCATCTAAATAGTTAATAATAGTTTCTTTATGTGGAATAGTAACGTTAAAGCCATCTAATCGTAACAATTTTTTTGAATTGACTAATTCATCTAAATCTTGACATTCTATATTTAGATACTCAACATCTTTTATGTTTTCATTTAAAAATTTATTTTCAAAATAGGATTTTGAAAAAGAATGTTCTAGAGGGTATCCAATAAGTCCAAAGGATTTCATTATTCCTGTTTAGCTAAATATTCTACAAGTACTATTGAAAGTACTCCAATAAGCATCATTACAACTACAAAAAGCTCATTTACTCCCCATACCTCTGGCAAAAAGCGTTCGTAACCTATAAGTAGAGGCTCGCCGTGTCTGTCAATTATTTCACTGCTGAAAATTTCTTTTTTCCATGGCCATATTATACTTAATGATCCAAAAACAAATCCAGTAAGAAGTGCTAGTGTACCATCATGATATTTATTAAATATCCAAGAAATAACATTTGAAAAGGTAATTAAACCTACCACAGACCCAATAAGGAATATCAAGAAGTAAATCAGTAAATCGAATTCTGAACTCGATAAAAAAGCAGAAAGGTTACCACTTAGTAGTGCTTGAGCAAGTTCTGAAATACTATTAATAGATTTTACCATCAATAGATGATAATTTCCCATCAACATCAAAATATAAGAACCCGATAAACCTGGTAGTATCATACCGCATATTCCAATTAATCCACAAATGAAAATGTAGAAATAAGAAGTGTTTTCAGTAGGAGATGGAGATACAAAAGAAACTGTTAAAGCGACTAAAGTACCTATTATTAGTATAGCTATTATTTTCCAATCCCAATGTTTGACTTTTAGCCCTACATAGTAAACAGAGGCTAACACTAAGCCAAAAAAATATGCCCAAGTATGTGCAGGATATTCTACTAAAAGGTAATCAAATAATTTAGCTAAACTTAAAATGCTTAACACTATACCTAACATAATAGGTATCAGAAAATTTAAGTTTAACTGACTGTATAGTGTTTTGAATTGACCTTTGAAAATGAGTTTTAATGCGTTTAAGTTGAAGGATTTAAGAGAGTCAATTAATTCTTCATAGATGTTCGTTATAAGAGCTATTGTACCGCCTGAAACTCCGGGTATTACATTTGCAGCACCCATTGCAACACCTTTAAATAATCGTGTAAAAAACGTTTTCATAATTACAGTGTTATGACTTCTTCTTGCCATTTTTGAAAACCACCTTCTAGATGATTGAGGTTATTCAAGAAGTGAAGTTTTTCAATCATATATTTTAATGAACGACTTCTTTTTCCACTGTTACAATATAGCACTACTGGTTTATCCTTAGGTATCTCATTAATTCTACTCAAAAATTGTGCTAGTGGAATGTTTAGCTCACAAATAGCACCATCTTCACACTCATAAGATTCTCTGATGTCAATAATGGTAATGTTTTCATTTCCATCTATTAAACGCTTGAGCTCTTGAACTGTCATTGTTGTAATACTATTATGGAAGATGGTCGAAGAAAGTATCTCCTCTTAAGCCTAGTCTTAGGCACTCTAAAGGAATAACTTCGTTAAAAGCGATATTTCCAAGGTTTACGTTAGAACCCATCAATTTAATAAACCATACTTGCTGAGTTTTTTGTGGTGATTCCCAAATAATTTGATCGTAATCAATTTTTGTTAATATTTCTTCAATCAAATCAGAACGTACTTCACCACTTCCTCTGAATATACCAACATTGCCCCCTTCACGAGCTTCGGCAATAACTTTCCATGAACCAGCATCAAGTTCTTTTTGCATCAATTCTATCCATTTGTAAGGTGGAATTAATTTGTTGGCATCTTTTGAGCCAACCTCTGAAAGAACTTTAAAATTTTTGTTGAGTTCTGAAATATATTTACACTTATCGGTGTGCGATATTTCTATAGAACCATCAGAAACTTCAACGGTATTGATGTTGTATTTATCAAGTATTCTTTGATAATCATCAAATTTATTTCTAGCAATAAAGGCTTCAAAAAGTGTTCCTCCTAGATATACGTCAATATTTGCGCTTTGATAAAGCTTAATCTTTTCAGCAAGGTTTGGTGAAATAATAGATGTTCCAAAACCGAACTTAACCATATCTGTGAGCTCACCAGCAGTTTCTATAAAATCTTCTACTTGTCGAATACTCAGGCCTTTATCCATCATCATAGTAAGACCATTTGTACGAGGCTTAGATGCTCTTTGTGGCAAGTAAGGTAAGTCGAAATTCATAGGTAATTTATTTTTTGTATTCAAGCAGCAAATGTAGTAGATTTTTATTATCTTTTATACTAGGAAAGTATTGAAAAAATTCTTCATGTAAATCATAGTCAATGGATAGTGCTTTTTCGAAGATTGATAAAGCTTGATTTTCACTGCCAGAATGAAAAAGATAGGCAGACAACCTATATGATAACTCGGCATTTTTAGGATTTAATTTCAATCCTTTTTTTAGAACCTCGATAGCTTCAATAGTAGATTCGTTTTTGTGAAGTAAATGAGAGTAGTTCAACCATGATTCTGAATCTAATTCATCAAGTTCTAAAACTTTTCTGTAAGCTATTTCAGCTTCTTTAATAAAGCCTATTTTTTCATTGATTTGGGCATAAGTAAATAGGTAGTCAACATTTGAAGAATTTATGTCTATTGCCTTTTTAATATGATAAGAGGCTTCTAAGGTTAAGTCTTGCAAATCTAAAATTAGAGCTAGGGAATACCATGCTTCAGCAAAATTCTCGTCTTTTCTTATGCATTTAAAAAAGTATGATTTAGCCTTAATTAGATTATCCATTTTCTCATACAATTCACCAATATCAAAATACATTATGGCATCAGGATCCTCGTATTTAAAAGTCTCTTTACAGCAATCTATAGCTTTTTGGTAATATCCGAGTTCAGATAATGACTCTGCTTTATTGTTGTAGGCGCTTATATAATCCTCTTTTATACATATACTATAATCAAATGATTCTATGGCGTCCAAATGATTATCCAATCTTTGGTAAATTATTCCTAGATAAAACCAAGCTTCATGGTCGTATGGTTTTGATTTTATATAGTTTTTGATAAAGGACAATGAACGGTTTGAGTTATTTGATATTTCACAAGTAATGATGTACGAATACCAATTGATTTCATTGTAATTATTTAAAAGGAGTAATCTTTCAAGCATATCTGCTGATTTGGAGTAATTTTCAATTTTTTGATACTCATTAGCCAAATTAGAAAGGATCTCCTCATTGTTGTTATTGAGGTTTAATAATTCTTCAAATATCGATATAGCCTTTTTGTTTTTATCCAATTTACTGTAAATAGTGGCAAGGGTAAATAGATATTCTTCATCATTTACTGAAGGCACTTCCTTCAAAATTTCATAGGCATCGGAAGCCTTATCAAAATACAATAAAGTCTGAGCTTTTTTTATTTTTAATTGTGATGAAAAGGGATATAATTTTTCATAGAGATAAAAAGCCTCTTTAATTTTAGCTAAATTAACATTCTCAATAAAATAATCAATTATCTTTTCGATTTCGTGAGAGTCAAAGTAAGAATACTGACCTGACTCTAACATTTCGTTAAACCTATTTATTAAGTGATTAATTTTGCTTTCTTCTTGTGAATTCAATCCGTCTTCAAACATATTATAAAGATAAGTTTAAAGTTTTGAGATTCAAATTTTATTCAGATAAGTTTTTGAACAAAGAAATTAACACTTGTTATTTTTAGCGAATTAAGGTTAGGTGTCCAACTAATTTTTCTTCGGTGTTGTTATGGAATACTACATGTATTTTGTAAACATAAACATCTTGTTGGCATAATTCCTCTTTGAAATAACCATTCCAACCTTTTAATAAATTGTCAGTATGAAAAAGATGCTCACCCCATCTATTATAAATATCTAGTGTATAACTTTTTGCTCCTAAAATTACGGGGTAAAATATATCATTTACTCCATTATCTGTTTTGAAATCACCATCATTTATATTGTTTGAATTAGGTGTGAAGGAATTAGGAATGATGATATGACCTCCTTCATTATTAGCAATAGTAATATTCTTCATACTCGTATCACTACAAGCATCGTTGTATGCTATTAGTGTAACCGTATAAATTCCATTATTCTCATAATAATGTGAAGGATTATTTTTTGTAGAAGTAAAAGAATCTCCAAAATCCCAATGATAAGTGTTGGCAAATTGCGATTGATTTGTGGTAATTAATTCCACACCTAGCTCTCGAATATAATCGTCATTAACTAAAAATTGTGATATTGGATTTTTAAATACTTCTATACTGTTGGTTCTAGTAATCGAATGAGAACCAGATTCGTTAAATACAGTTAAAGAAACACTATAAATTCCATCTTGATGATATACTTTGTTTGGGTTTTCAATATTTGAGTATGTGCCATCTCCAAAATCCCAATTGAATGATGTGGCATTTTGAGAATTATTAGTGAAATTCACCAATAATGGTGCACAGCCCTGTTCGTCAATACTAAAATCTGCAATAGGGGTATTGGGTAATATTTCTATCCATACAGTTGCTGAATCCGAGCAAGAGAACTCATTATACATGACTAATTTGATTGGATAATTACCAAAAGTAGAGTAGGTGTGAGGGCTTGGGTTTTCCAAATCGGATTGGTTATTGTCGCCAAAGTCCCATAGGTAAGCCCAATTTCCAGAGCTTGAGTTATTAGTAATTTCAACAGTCGAATTTGGAAGCATTTGGCTAGAGGGACTAGCAGTAAAATTTACTAGTGGTGTTGGAAATACATAAATATTCCTAAATGAAGTGTCGGCACAACCGTATTCAGAAGATGAGATGAGTTGTGTATTAAAAATTTGAGTTTCACTGCTAGTATTCGTGTATTGCGCATGGGCGATTTCATCAGCGTTATCTGTTTGTCCATTTCCAAAATCCCAAATAGAATTGTTAGCACCTATGGATAGATTATAAAATTGTACGTCTAATGGACTGCATCCTACTGTGTCAGATACGTAATTGGAAAATACTTTGGGATATACACTTACTGTCGTTTTTGAAGTGTCTGTACATAGTTGATTGATATAGGAGATTAAGCTGATGGTATAATTTTGAACCTCTTGAGTTGTATTTTCATAATTGTAATTTATTGTCATCGAGTTTGAGTTAATCGTATTGCCATCACCCATATCAAAAATGTAATTGTCTCCATCGGTTGAGGTATTATTTATAGTAATTTCTAATGGGTGACAACCGTTGTTTTCTGAAACAGAAAATTGAGCGTTTGGTTGTGCTAAAACTGTAATTTCTTTATGAATACTATCTGAACAGCCATAATCATTTTGAACATTTAATTTAGCTAAATAACTGGTTTGGTTAATTCCTGTATTGGTGTAGGTATGACTTTGATTATTCGAACTATTAGAAATGCTACCATCTCCAAAATCCCAAAAACAATCTTGACCAATAGATAAATTGTAAAAGTCAATTTCTAAAGGAGAGCAACCAATGGAATCGCTTACAAAATCAGCTTTTACTTGAGGATATACGACAATGTTTTGATTTACACTATCTAGACAGTTGTATTGATTCTTGGCTATCAGCTTTACACTATAGCTAAAATCGATTGTACTTAAATTAGTGTATTCATAGTTATTAGTATTTAACATATCAGAACTGTTTCCATCTCCGAAATCCCACATATATTCCTGAGCATTAGTAGAGTTATTAGTAAAATCTACATAGATAGGAGAACAGCCCACGTATTCAGATGCCGTAAAACTTGCATTTGGAGAAGGGAATACTTCAATAGCTTTTTGAATACTATCTTTACAACCAAATACTGATTCAACCATCAAAGAAGGGTAGAAAGTAACCACATCAGAAGTGTTATTAATGTAGAGGTGGTTCTGATTATTAGCGTTGGAGTTGCTTATGCCGTTATCAAAATCCCAAAGGAATTCACTAGCCCCAACAGAATTATTGATAAAACTAACATTAAGAGGATTACAACCCGTAGTATCTGAAGTGAATTCAGCACTCACCTTAGGATAAACAATAATGTTTTGAGATAGACTGTCCTTACATTCATAATTGTTAGTAGCGATTAACTTCACTTCGTAGTTTTGACTGTAAGATGCTGTATTATTAATATCAATATTGAAGGTGCTATTTGTATTGTAAAAAGTAGAATCACCAATATTCCATTCATAAATAGTGGCGTTAGTGGAGTTGTTGGTTAATGTAGTGTTCAATGGAGAACAAGATGTATATTCTGAGGATACAAAATTTGCAGTTGGATTTGGATTTACACTAATTTGTTGTGTAGAACTGTCTTTGCACCCAAATGGAGAGGTAGCAACTAGGCTAACTAGAAAATTTTGACTATTGATACTATTATTTTCAAAAGTGTGTGTTGGCGTAGAACTGTTAGATAGATTACCATCTCCAAAATTCCAATTGTATTCAACAGCACCATTGACTGAAGGAAAGTTTACCTCGAGAGGCGAGCAACCAGATGCAGGAATACTTGAGAAAGTAAATTGTGGCTCGGGGTAAACTATTATATTTTGAGATGCTGTATCCTTACAACCATTGGGGTTAGATGCTATTAATTGAACGTCAAATGTTTCAATTAGCAAGTTAAGATTACTAAACGTATGACTAGTGTGTGTATTGGTGTCTAAGGGCGTTCCATCTCCAAAGTTCCAATTGTAATTTATGGCATATTGTGAGGTATTACTAAAATTTACTTCTAAAGGAGCACAATCTAAAACAGCATTGTTTACAAAGGAAGCTATAGGAATAGATAATACAGTGATGGATTTTGACGTACTATCTTTACAACCTGCTAAAGTCGAAACAGTTAAAGAAATGCTATATATGCTGTCTAATGCTGTGTTATTTAAAAATTGGTGTGTTGGGTTTTCTAGATTGCTAAAGTTACCATCACTAAAATTCCAATAAAATTGTATTGAGTTGTTAGATGAATTATTAGTAAAGACAATATCAAGGGGTGAACAACCTGAATTTATATCTGCGCTGAAATCTGCTGTCGGTATGCTTTCTACAGTTACACTAATTGTATCCTTATTTTGACAATGTGCAGTTGATACCTCAAGAATAACATCATAGTCACCTGAATTAGCATAAATGTGTGTTGGATTTTTCAAACTACTAGTGCCACCATCTCCAAATTGCCAAGTCCATGAATTTATAGTATCATTAGCTTGAGAAACGGATAAGTCATTGAATTGAGACTGTTCATTAACACATACACTTGTGGGTTCAAAATTAGGTGTAGGGGTTTGATACAGATTTATAATTTTGCTTAGACTATTGGTACAGCCACTGCTATTTAAGACATTTAGAGTTACATTACAGCTGCCAGAACTAGAGTAATGTTGTAGTGGTGGACTGGATGAATTATCTGTATTTCCGTTACCAAAGTCCCAATTCCATTGTATGACATCATTAGACGAAAGATTATTTATTTGAACGTACATGCTGTCGCAACCATTATTATTGTCAAATGAGAAGTTAGCGTTAGGAACATCAGAAACATGTATTTTTACTGTTGCGGTGTCTCGGCATATACCACCAGTCAATTGAGGAATTAAAAGCACTTCATAATCTCCAGGAGAATAAAAAGCTCTCGTTACATTTCCATTCCAAACCTGTGTCCATGAACTACCATCTCCAAAATTCCAAATATAACTAGTAGCATAGCCAGTACTTTGGTTGTAAAACGTAATAGACTCGCCAACACAAATGGTGTCTTTGTTGGCAGATATACCTGCAATTGGAGGATTTACTATATTGATTGATAAAGTAGCAGTATCTAAGCCACAATAGCTGCTGTCAATAAGCATAACTTCATAAACACCAACATCAGGGTAATCAACATTAACTTCTAAAGCAGGAGGCCAAGGTCGCCAATTGATGATGGAGTCGTACCCCAAGCCCCAATAATCTCCTAAATTCCAATATTCATAGCGTTGTGACACATTTCCTTGAGCATAACAATTTCTTTCCGTAGTGTTCTGAAAACTTACGCTTACATCGGGATAGCATAACAGTGTTTTGTTGGCTGAAATCGATGCCTTGTCTATATCCCAAATTCTCAGTGGAGTGAATGTTGCTAAACTAGGTCCACCTTGCAGGGTGTTACATTTATTTTCTGCAGTTAGTGTGACTTGTGTCGCACAGTTAATACTTCCTTCTTCGTAGAGGTGAGAAATGAGTTGACCTACATTAGTATGGTCATAAGTTTCATTAGCTGTACCATCAAAGAAATCCCAAATGAAGGTTGTATTTTCAGAAACGTCTGTTGACGAGTTAATAAAATCTAGACTACCTGGGGCACATGTACTAGTCAAACCTCCAAATGGAATTTGAATAGAAGCATTGGTTGGTTCTTCCATAGTAACCTCGCCAAGTACAACACAAGGAATATCAGTTAGGTTTATCGTAACTGTATAAGTAGCAACGGCTTGTGAGTAGGTATGTTCAACTGGGGTATTAGCTAACCACGAAGTACCAGAGCTTTGGGGACTGTCATCGCCCCAATCAATAGAATAATTACCGATATCCTCATTAGACTGCAGACTAAGAATAAAGTCATTTCCATCACAAACAATCCATTCAGGCGTGGAGCTTAAATTACCATCAAAGTCATAAAATTGAGGACATTGAGAATAAGAGAATTGAGTAATTGAAAAAATAAATAGGAAAATAAGTATCCTAGTTTTCATAGCCATATAAATATAGGCAAATTTCTAAAAAAAAATAGTTTAATTCTAAAGGTTTTTATAATATATCTAATTCAAATATTTTAAAATATTACTTTTGTCCTAATCAAAAAATAACACATGACTTTAATCAAATCTATTTCTGGTATTCGTGGAACTATAGGAGGTAAAGTAGGAGAGGGTTTATCCCCTGTTGATACGGTTCGTTTTACAGCCGCTTATGGCACTTGGATACAAAACCGATGTCAAAAGTCTCCATCTGTCGTTGTAGGCAGAGATGCTAGAATTTCAGGCGAAATAATTCGACAGTTAGTGGTAAGCACTCTACAAGCCTTAGGAATAGATGTTTATGATTTAGGATTGTCAACAACACCTACTGTAGAGTTAGCAGTACAAATGCAAAACGCAGATGGTGGAATAATTTTAACTGCAAGTCATAATCCTAAACAGTGGAATGCTTTGAAATTGTTAAATGAAAAAGGAGAATTCATTAATGCCGATGATGGTGCTGAGGTTTTAGCTATTGCAGAGGCCGACGATTATAATTTTGCTGAGGTTGATGATTTAGGAAAATATTATTCTGATGATACTTATATTCAGAAACATATTGACAGTGTGTTGAAATTAAAATGGGTAAATACAGATGCTATTAAAGCTGCCAACTTTAAAGTTGTAGTAGATGCTGTAAATTCTACTGGTGGAATAGCCGTTCCTGCACTTTTAGAAAGTTTAGGAGTGAGTTGTGTTTCTTTGTATTGTGAACCTAACGGACACTTCCCTCATAATCCCGAGCCTTTGGCTGAACATCTGACAGAAATTTCTAAGCTAGTAGTGGAAACTAATGCCGATTGTGGTATAGTTGTTGATCCAGATGTAGATAGATTAGCCCTTGTCAATGAAGATGGTAGTATGTTTGGAGAAGAATATACACTAGTGGCTTGTGCTGACTATATTTTATCTAAAGAAAAAGGCAATACAGTTTCTAATTTATCCTCTTCGAGAGCTTTGAGAGAGGTCACTCACAAGCATGGCGGTCAATATTTTTCTTCGGCAGTAGGTGAAGTCAATGTTGTCAACCAAATGAAAGAATGTAAGGCTATAATTGGTGGTGAAGGAAATGGAGGAATTATTTTTCCAGAATCTCATTATGGTAGAGATTCAATAGTAGGTATTGCACTATTTTTATCTCTTTTAGCAGAAAAGAAAATGAAATGCTCGGAATTAAGAGCTTCTTACCCTAGTTTCTTTATGTCAAAAAATAAAATTCAACTAACACCTGAGATTGATGTAGATATGATTTTATCAGTAATGTCAAAAAAATACGCTCACGAAGATGTTACAACAATAGATGGAGTGAAAATAGATTTTGCTGAAGAATGGGTTCACTTAAGAAAATCTAATACTGAGCCTATCATAAGAATTTACACAGAAAGTGTAAGTAAAGAAAATGCCGATAATTTGGCTGAACGCTTTATGAATGAAATTAAAGAATTGACCATCAATTAGACGATGAAAGTTTATTTAGATAATGCGGCGACAACGCCAATTGATAAGGAAGTCATAGAGGTTATGATGCCTATTTTGCAAGAAGGATTTGGCAACCCATCTTCTATACATTCTTTTGGTAGAATTTCTCGCTCAATAGTTGAAAAAGCAAGAAAAAATGTTGCCAAACATTTGAATTGTGCACCAGGAGAAATATTTTTTACTTCTGGGGGTACTGAGGCCGATAATATGGCTATTCGTTGTGGTATGGTCGATTTGGGAATTAATCATGCTATTACTTCTAAAATTGAACACCATGCAGTTGGTCATACTTTGGAAGATATGGCTTCTAAGGGTTTGATTAAGCTATCTTATGTGGATTTAGATGATAAGGGAAATGTCGTTTTGTCTCACCTTGAAGAATTATTAAAATCTAACAACCGAAGTTTTGTTTCCTTAATGCATGCCAATAATGAAATTGGTAATTTATTAGATATCAAGGCTGTCGGTGAAATGTGTCAGACTTACGATGCTATTTTCCATTCTGATACGGTTCAAACTATGGCGCATTATACCTTTGATTTACAAGAATTACCCATACATTTCTTAACTGGTGCAGCGCATAAATTTCATGGTCCTAAAGGCAATGGGTTTTTATATATCAATGCCGATATCACAATAAAACCCTTTATTTCTGGAGGTGGTCAAGAGAGGAATATGCGTGCTGGAACAGAGAATGTTTATGGTATAGCTGGACTATCTAAGGCTATGGACGTTTCATATCGTGACTTAGAAGAACATAGAACACATATAGAGATGCTAAAACAACATATGATAAAAGGTCTTAAAGATGCTATACCTGGTGTTGAATTCAATGGCGAGAGTGCTAGCTTAGAAAAGTCATTATATACGGTATTAAATGTTCTATTTCCCCAAACTGAAATAGGTGAAATGCTATTCTACAATTTAGACATAATGGGCATAGCATCTTCTGGGGGTAGTGCTTGTTCGTCAGGTAGCAATTTAGGTTCTCACGTATTAAGAGCTATTGGTAGCGATATGAGTCGCCCATCTCTACGCTTTTCCTTTAGTAAATACAACACGATTGAAGAGATAGATTATACTGTAAATCAGCTAAAATCTTTATTGAGTTGATGGTAAGTTTTTAGACGCTTAACAAAATACAAATACACTACACTTTTTGGAAATAACTTAGCTTGGTAGCTTTGTGGTCTTTTCTTTTTAAATGCACTCAGTAAAGTATAGTATTTGAGGTGTGCTTTCAAAATGTATAACACATGCTGAGGTTTGCCATTCAAAATGAATTTGATAGCAGACAATCCATCTAACAACATACGTTTAAATAAAGTACTGAATCGCTTTTCAGGTTTAAGATTCTTGTATAACATTAGTAGGTTATTCCTATAGTTTAGATAGGTTTTAAACGTACTTCCACTACTGAGAGTACCTCCTCCCACATGAAAAACAGTTGATTTGGGTTCGCACATAATTTTATAACCTTTGTTTTTAAGTTTCCAACATAGGTCAATTTCTTCCATATGAGCAAAAAAGTCCCAATCAAAACCACCAACTTCGTAAAAAGCTTCGGCACGTAAAAAAAGACAAGCACCACTAGCCCAAAATACTTCAGAAGCATCGTCATATTGTCCCTTGTCTTCTTCCAAAGAATCAAAGATTCTACCTCTACAAAATGGATAGCCATACTTATCCAAAAAGCCACCACTTGCACCAGCGTATTCAAAACTATTTTTGTCGTCGTATTTCTTTATTTTTGGTTGACAAGCAGCTATACTCTTGTCACTATCCATTAATTCGATGATTGGAGCTATCCAATTTTTAGTAACCTCTACATCGGAGTTAAGTAGAACATAATACTCAGCACATATTTGTTGCAATGCTTTGTTGTAGCCACCAGCATAACCTTCATTAGTTTTGTTTAGAATAAGTTTTACACTAGGAAAATTGTTAGAAACATAATTAACAGAGTCATCTGTTGACGCATTGTCGGCAATAATCACTTCGGCATTAGTGGTTTTTTCTACTACATCTCCCAAAAACTTTTTAAGCCAATGAATACCATTGTAGTTAAGAATTACTACTGCTACTTTTGTTGGTGTTTCCATCTTCTATGTGACCACAGCCAATAGGCTGGATTTCTATTAATATTTTGTTCTAAAATCTGGGAATGTAAGCGAGTAATTTCTCCTTCTTGGCATTGATTTGGCGTGTCAGTTATGAGTTCAAAATTTATTTCATATTTGGCACGACTCAAAGGCTTAATGTGTGCAAAAAATACAGGGCAATCCATCTTTTTTGCTAACTTCTCTGTACCCAAAAATACTGGAGTTTTTTGATTTAAAAAATTAATCCAGTAATTCAATTCATCAGAAGAAGGAGTTTGGTCTGATAAAACACCTATTACTCTAGGTTTTTTTCCTTTTTTTAAGAGGTAACGGACACTTTCTTTCATACTCACTAAGGTAGCCCCAAATTGAGAGCGCATTTTTAATATTTGCTTATTCCAAAATGTAGAAGAAAGTGGTTTGTAAATACCTACCATTTCGGCATCAAAATTTAATGATGAAGCTAAAAGAGCCCATTCCCAATTTCCATAATGACCCAAAACTATAATGACATCTTTATTTTGTTTTAAAAAAGCATTTACTTGAGAATCATTAACGAATTTATGACTTTTTCTAATCGTATCTTCAGAACAATGAAATAGCTTTATGGACTCTGCGAGGAGTTGCCCAAAATAAGAGTAAAATTGAATTTTTATTTTTCTTAGTGATGACTTATCCTTATCTGGAAAAGCATTTGTTAGGTTGTTGTCAATCACTTTTTTTCTGTAGGAAAAAATTCTTAGAAGAAGGGCTAATTTGATACCTATAATGTAGATTAAACCCATTGGAAGACGAGCATACAATTTTAGCAATATCAATAAAAAGCTATTCAAGTGGTGTTAGTTAGGGTTGTTGTAATAATCAATAGGAGATTTTTTTCCTTCATCGAAATCATCGTAATAATTTTCTTCGAATCGGTTTAGCCAATCTTTATCATTGATTTCTCCGAATTTGTTGGTATAAACTAAGCGATACTCATTAGGCATTCTATCGTTAGAGAAAATAAACTTAATATCCCTCTCATTTCCAATAGAGTAGTAGTGCCAAACTTCAAAGGGTTGAAAACCCTTAGGCATTATTTCTTGTGACCTAGAATTTGGAGAGCCATAACTTAAATATATTCTTCCTCTATCGGTTAAGTGCCCATCAATTATTCCATTTGTAAACTCTTTATTGACCAGCTTCACCAGATTGTAATAATTTTTCCAACTCTGTTCAGTATTGAATGGATCTCGATCATACCAAAATCTGTAAAAATACTTTTGTAGCATTTCTACATTCTCATAATCTAAGTTTTTAGCTTGAATATTTTCTATCGATGATTGTAGGGGGTGTAAATACTCTATGTATTGTTTTAAAGTGTCTTTGTTATCTACTGATAATATAAAAGTATCCTCAAAAACAAATTCATCTTTTAGGTCTTTATTTATTTTATAAAACTGTCGTTTTTGAGTATGTATAACTTCATTATTTCTATTTATAGCCTCAATCTTTAAATAGTAAGTACCACTTGTTAAATTGTCGATGGGAAATGTATTTAAACTAGCGTCAAACATGGAGTTACATTTTTTTCTTTTGACAAGCTCATTAACAATTTTTTGTGTTGACTGGGAAATAATACTGCTTTGAATTAGTACTTCTTCATCAGTATCAGAATAATACTCGAAATAGTAACTTAATTTTTTATTTGCAGTATTGTATAGGTTTGAAATAAAAGGTACTAAATCATAACCACCCTTACTTAATATATTTTTTTCTATTGTTTGGCTATACGATTCTACTAATTGAACATCTGAAAAACCATTATTAATTACATTTATTGTAATGGCTTGTTCATGCTTAATTTCTACCTCAGTTTTGTTAATATCCGTTATGTTTAACCTAAGAGTATAATCCCCTTCAGAAAGCTGATAGCGTTGTTGGTCTAAAAAAACAAAGTCGATAAATGAAGTGTCCTTTATTTCTGGGCTCGATAAATTATACTTGTCTACTTTTATGATATTATCATCTTGAACGAATTCAACAACAACTGCAAGTTGGGCTTGAAAAGTACCATTTGCCTGGCTTAGATAGCTTACTCCATTTCCATTTACAGATAAATAAGTTTCTATATAGGGTATTTTTTCAGATTGAAAATGAGCAATATCAAACCTAGCATCTATTTGTTGAGCATATGAAAATGACTGAAAAAGTAAGAGGTAAAAGCAAGTGAAAAGACTCTTAGTAAATAGATAATACTTCATAATGCTAAGTTAAAAAATTAATATCGATAATTAATTCTAAAAATTTTATTGTTTTTTTCTTTCAATATGTGAAATAAAACTAAAAATATTTTACTTTTGCCGTCCGCAGGAGAGATGGCAGAGTGGTCGAATGCGGTGGTCTTGAAAACCATTGTACAGCAATGTACCGGGGGTTCGAATCCCTCTCTCTCCGCAAAAAGGTCTGATTTTTCAGACCTTTTTTATTTTTCCCCCATTACAGTAAATGTTCCCGTTATCGATTTTAAGTTGAATAGTAATTTATAGGTGTAAATGCCGTTTTGAACAAGTTTATTTTTATATCTACCATTCCAACCTAACTTTGGATCTGTGCTATAAAATATACGCTGACCCCATCTATTAAAAATGGAAAATTCATATTCTCTAGGTGATATGTTAAATATTGGTATAAATAGCTCATTATCTTGATCTCCATTAGGTGTAAATGCTGAAGGGACAAATACACTATCTTTTAAATTCTCATTTATTCTGTAAGACTTACTTATACTATCCAAACAACCAAAATCATCATAAATATATAGCGTTACATTCGCCAATTTTATATGTCTGCTATCATAATCGTGTGAAGGTGAGAATGCGTTGCTTTGAGTACTATCTCCAAAGTCCCATAAGTAATCATAATTCATTCCACCGCTACTTGAATTTTGAAAGAAGTATGTATTTATATAATCGGTATCGTAATTGATATCTACTTCAAAAGAGGGTTTAGGTGGTATATTTACAATTACCGTTAGTGAATCTTTTGAAATACAATCATTAAAATTGGCTGTTACTGTGTATGTTTTTGTTTGGTTAGGATAAAAATATATTCCATCAACCCCTTGATTATTCCAACTAATAATTGAATTTATTGGTTCTACTACTGCGTCAAGAATTACAGATTCACCAATACATATTTCTTGGTCATCACCAGCTTCAACAATTGGTGTTTCGTATACAGTTAGTCGAATAGAGTCAGTAGAAATACAATTTCCAATACTTGCTTGTACAAAATAGTCAGCACTACTATCGGCAGTAAATGGAGTGTTGTTATTGATATTGTTGTTCCAGTTTATATTTGAATTTGGGTTTGTTGTAGCGTTAAAAATAAGTTGCTCTCCTTTACATGCAATGGTATTATATTCAGTATTTAAGGAAATGACAGGTTCTTCAATAACAAACACTTTTAAACTATCTCTGTAAGAACAACCTAAAAGCGTAGATTCTACAATATAAGTATCACTTTCTTGGGGAACAAAGGGTACATTATTTATTACGCCATTATTCCAGCTTATTTCAGCGTTTGAAGGGTTTTCTGCTGATAATACAATTTCATCTCCTACACAAATATTTATATTATTACCGGGATCAACTATGGGATTAACAAAACGAACAGTTACCATAGTATCATCATTACATGTTCCGTTAATTATGAAATTAGTAATTGTAATATCTATATATCCAGAATCTTGAGTTGAATAGAATAAAACATCACCATCATAATTATGAGTAAAAAAAATTGTATCTCCTACACAAACGACGGTATCACTTAGGGTATAACTAGCTACATTAACAGGGCAATTGGGGTTCGCATTTGAACTGATATCAGACCAATCATTTAATTCATTGGTATTTTCTTCAATGAGAAGCTTGTAGTGTAAAAGTGCTATCGCACTATCCAATTCTTCATTATATTCAAATATAGGTTCGAACCCATAAAATATAAAAGGTTGGAATGGCAGTCCTAATTCAGTTGAAATAATGATTGACCCTTCATTTGGTTTTGGTCTTGCTGGAAATACGGCTAGTACAGTGTGCGTACATGTCTCAAAAATATTGCCAGAATTGTCAGCAACATCAGGTGTATATAATTTGTTGCATTCAGGTACATTAATCATTGTACTATAACTTCCTGAAGATAAGACTGTTTCTGTTGGTGATAGTCCAGCAGGTCCTATACTTGGATGTATTCTGTATATGTTTGGTGATCCCATTCCTCCATTATTAAAGAAAGCACTTTCACTTACAAAAGTTTCATAAATAGTGTTAATAGTTTGGAAGGCTGCATTTGAGGCTGGGTAGTCATCCCAATTTTCTGTTATCCAAACCACATGACCACCATCTTCAACAAAATTTTGAATAATCTGACGTTCGTTTTCATTGATGATATCAAGGGTAAAGTCACCTACGTTATTATCGTATGAATATCCTTCAGCAACAATTACCACATCAAAATTTGAGGTATTAAGGGTAGTATTTATTTCTGAAATTGTTATTGATGGTGTAAATCCTACTTGAGTATATCTGTCGGCTACCCAAGCACTATCTACCTTATTGTTTGAATCTAAAATAAAAATAGAAACTGTGTTTTGTCCAAAAAGAGTATAGCTAACAATAAGAGCTAATAAAAGGAAGCA
Organism: Flavobacteriales bacterium; assembly: GCA_016779995.1. Classification (NCBI taxonomy): domain Bacteria; kingdom Pseudomonadati; phylum Bacteroidota; class Flavobacteriia; order Flavobacteriales; species Flavobacteriales bacterium. Next base: position 161,298 of record JADHMO010000001.1, on the reverse strand, counting down.
ATTTCGAAAATACATTAAATTCTGGCTTAAGTTATAAGCACAAAATTACGAAAAAAAAAGATAGCTAGAATTGAGATGATAAATTGACCATCTTTATAGCACTTATGGCAGCCTCAGTACCTTTATTGCCGTGCTTTCCTCCAGAGCGGTCAATAGCTTGTTGCATAGTGTTGTCAGTAAGTACACCAAAAATTACAGGTTTATTGTACTTAAGCGATACATCTTTTATACCCAAAGCTGTAGTTTGGCATACAAAGTCAAAGTGTTTAGTTTCTCCTTGAATTACACTTCCTAAACAAATGACGGCATCTACTTCAGTTGATTCAAAAAAGAATTGAGCTGCCAAAGGAAGCTCAAAACTACCTGGAACGTTTTTTCTGATAATATTACTTTCTTGGCAACCACAATTTAATAAGGCGTCCAAAGCCCCTTTGAACAAACCCTCAGTAATATTTTCGTTCCATTCGGCAACAGCAATTCCAAACTTCATACCTCTAGCAGAAGGAACTAAGCTGAAATCGTAATTGGATAAATTTTTATTAACTGTAGCCATAAAAAAAGCTCGCTAAGCGAGCTGTTAAATTATTGTTTCAATTGAGCTCGAGTAATGAACTTATCAATGTCTCTAGCTTCGTCTGATTCTGAATAGTCTTTTTGTATAGTTGAATAGTATTCTAATGCTCTATCAATATTACCATCTTCCTCAAGAGCCATTGCCGCTCTTTTAAGATAAATTGGTGCAGTGAAATTGTTTTCGCTATTGAAAGCAGCTTTAGTCCAGAAATTGATAGCATCGTCAAACTCTCCCATATTCATATAGGCATCTCCAATACTTCCAAAAGCAATTGAAGATACAACTTCATCATCACTTGAAAAGTCGTTTAAATAATCTATGGCACTTTCATTGTCACCCATATTTAGAAAAGATATACCAGCATAATAATTCGCAAGATTAGCGGCATCGCTTGAACCATATTCATCAATAATATCAAGTAGACCATATTCGCCATTTACTCCATATAGAGCTAAGTTAAAAGAGTCTGCTTCGAAATAAGTAACACTTTTAAAAAGTTCTTGTTGAGCCTCTTCATTTACAGGTTCTAGGTAAAACTTGTCGTAGGCTAAGAATAAAGCAATAACTCCAACTATTGTAAAAACAATTGTAGATAAAGTCTTTTGATTACTCTCTACCCATTGTTCAGTTCTAGTTAACGTTTCCTCTACTGCTGCGAATTGTTCTTCAGTTTTATCTTTCTTCTTTGCCATTTTTATTAAAATTTGAGCCACAAAAATAACCTTTTTTTCCATTTGAAAAAGTTTGTTGTAATTGACTTCCAATAACTTAAAAAATAGATACTTTAGTGGTGTAGAATTGGAACACCTATGTATTTAGAGAAATTATCTGTTTTAAATTTTAAAAATCATTCCGATAGTCGTTTAAATTTTAACCCAAATATCAATTGTTTTGTGGGTAATAATGGCTCTGGAAAGACTAATTTACTAGATGCTATTCATTATTTGTCTTTTACCAAAAGCTTCTTCATCAAACAGGATAGTATGAATGTGCTTTACGACCAAGCTTTTATGACTATCGAGGGGGTTTTTGAAAAAGATAATAAAACGGAATTAGTACAATGTGCTTTTAAGACTGAAGGAAAAAAAGTAGTTAAGCGCAACAAAAAGAAATACGATAAATTGGCTGAGCATATCGGATTATTTCCTCTTGTAATGGTTTCACCAACCGATAACGAATTGTTATTGTCAGGTAGTGATGTGAGAAGAAAATACATGGATAGTGTTATTTCTCAATTTGATAAGGAATACCTTAATACATTAATAGCTTACAATAAGTTGATTTTGCAAAGAAATGCGCTTTTGAAATCTTCAGATTCAAATATCGCTAATCTATCTAACTTGTCATTGTATGATGAACAATTATCACCACTAGCTCATATCATTTTCGAGAAAAGGCAATTATTTTTAAATCAGTTAGCTCCTATTTTTCTAAATTATTACAAAGCTATTTCTAACACCAGTGAGCAAGTGACTATACATTACGATTCTCAACTATCCGAAAAGAATTTTCTTGATTTATGTCAACAAAACTCAGAAAAAGACAGATTAGTTAAATTCACTTCAGTCGGTGTACATAAAGATGATTTAATATTTTACCTAAATGGTTATCCTGTAAAGCGAGTTGGCTCTCAAGGTCAACAAAAAACATATTTACTTGCACTCAAACTAGCACAATTTGATTTCATGCAAGAAGCATTGGGCTACAAGCCGATGCTACTTTTAGACGATGTTTTCGATAAGTTAGATGACAATAGGGTAGAGCATCTTATGAAGTTAGTTGATCAACACCATTTTGGTCAAATATTCGTCACGGATACCCATCCTGAACGTTCCAAGCAAATCTTTAATAAGATTAATGCCGATTACAAATTGTTTCACATAAAAAACGGAGCTATTGAAAAGGAAGAGTAATCAGCAATCTCTAGGAGAGGTTATCCAAGATTTTTTAAAACAAAGTGGTTGGGAGCGTAAACTCGATGAAGTTAAAATAATGACGCAATGGGACAAGGTTTTAGGACCTAATTTGGCTAAATATACCGAGGAAGTCTTTATTCAAAATAAAAAATTACATATTCGTTTAAATTCTTCCACTTTAAGGCAAGAGCTTTCTTATAAGAAGTCCGAAATCGTTAAAGACTTAAATGCTGCAGTTGGAAAAGAAGTGATTAACGATATCATTTTAAAATAAAAAAAGCCCTAATGTAAATTAGAGCTTTTTAGTAGATATATCTTTGTGTTAGAATCTTTCTTCTGCTGAAAAGAAGAAGTCACCTTCAATAGCAGCATTTTCATCAGAGTCAGAGCCATGAACAGCATTTTTAGCTTTGCTTTCTGCAAATTCACTACGAATAGTACCTTCAGCAGCTTCAGATGGATCAGTCGCGCCAATAAGCGTTCTAAAATCGGCAACAGCATTTTCTTTTTCTAGAATAGCAGCTACAATAGGTCCAGAGCTCATGTAGTCAACTAGTTCTCCATAGAATGGGCGTTCTTTATGAACGGCATAAAATTCTCCTGCTTTTTCAGAAGTAAGAGCTGTTTTTTTCATTGCCACAATAGTAAAGCCAGCAGCATTAATTCGTTCTAAAATAGCTCCGATGTGTCCATTTTCTACAGCTTCGGGCTTAATCATTGTAAAGGTTCTATTTGTTGCCATTTTTTAGTTTTAAATTTTATGCCGCGAATTTATAAAATTCCTTTTCTATTTACACTCAGTTTTATTCTTATTTTAGCAAACTTTATGAAAGCAACAGAATTAAATCAGTTAAAAGTCTTTTTGTCGGAACCAAGAAAGGTTGTTATTACCACTCACAAAGGACCAGATGGTGATGCTATGGGCTCTTCTTTAGCACTATACAATTACCTTCTTAAAAAAGGTCATTCGGTTCATGTTATTACTCCTAATGATTATCCTAGTTTTTTAAATTGGATGAAAGGCGATGAAGATGTTATAGAATATTGTTTTCATGAAGAAAAAGCTAAAAAAATTACTGAATCGGCAGAGTTAATTTTCTGTTTGGACTTCAATACTTTAAGCAGAATTGACACCTATGCACCAATAGTTGAACGTTCAAATGCATTAAAAGTATTGATTGACCACCATCAGCAACCCGATACTTTTGATTTTAATTTTTCAGATACATCAGCTTGTTCTACGGCTCAATTGATTTTTGAGTTTTTTGAATTGCTAGAAGATACAGATGAAATAGATCAAGATATCGCTGAATGTTTATACGCTGGTATCATGACTGATACAGGTAATTTTAGATTCAATTCGGTGAGTTCTAAAACCCATCAAGTCGTTAGCTTTTTAATGGAAAAAGGCGCAAGAAACGATTGGGTTTATGATAAAATACACGATAATAATTCAGTTGATAGATTGAAGTTGTTGGGGTATTGCTTGAGTGAAAAGATGGAGGTATTGACTGATTTAGGAGTTGCAATCATAACTTTAACTCAAGAAGAATTACAACGATTTAATTTTAAGAAAGGTGATACTGAGGGTGTCGTCAATTATGCCTTATCAATAGAAGGTGTTAATGTCGCTGCCTTTATGGTCGAACGTGATGGAATAATTAAGATATCGTTTCGTTCTAAAGGAGATATTTCTGTCAATCAATTAGCTAGAGATCACTTTAACGGAGGAGGGCATATCAATGCCGCAGGAGGTGCTGCTTCTACTATCGAAGAAGCCATTACAACATTTAAAAGAATAATTACTAACTATATTAATAACTAAAACTAAAAACAATGAAAAACAAACTTTTTATCCTTGGTATTGCAGTAACATTTGTTGCATGTAACCAAACTTCTTATAACAATGTAGAATTAAACACACAAATGGATTCGGTGAGCTATAGCTTGGGAATTAGTGTGGCAAACAACTTAAAAAGCAGTGGTTTTGAGACTATAGAAACTCATGCTGTTGCTTCTGCTTTTTCTGACGTTTTTGAAGGTAATGAGGTCAAAATAAATGAAGAAGATGCTAATATGCTGATTCAAGAATATTTTGTTGAGTTGTCTCAAAAGAAAAGTCAAGAGGCTATTTCTGCAGGTCAAGCATTCTTAGATGAAAACGGTAAAAAAGATGGTGTAACAACTACAGCTTCTGGATTACAATACGAAGTATTAACGAATGGTACAGGAGCAACTCCTGTTGAAACCGATAAGGTCACAGTTCACTATCACGGAACTCTTATAGACGGTACAGTTTTTGATAGTTCTGTAGAAAGAGGTCAGCCAGCTACTTTTCCAGTCAATGGTGTTATACCAGGTTGGGTAGAGGCTTTACAATTGATGAATGTAGGCTCAAAGTATAAATTGTATATCCCATCCGATTTGGCCTATGGTGAAAGAGGTGCGGGAGGTTCAATAGGACCTAATGAAACGCTTATTTTTGAAGTAGAACTATTGTCTATTAATTAATGGCGTTAATCAACGAAATAGAAAAACAAGGTAATTTTTTATTTAAATATAGAGGGCAATTTCCAATTGTCCTCTTTATTTTAGCTATTCCATTTATTTATTTCACAGATTCCATGTGTTTGCAGGTAGAAGATAATTTCACCCTGGCAGCCATAGTGTTATCTAGTATAGGTTTTGTCATTAGGGCTTATACTATTGGCACTACTCCAAGAGGTACTTCTGGTAGAAATACTAAAGAACAAGTGGCTGAAGTACTTAATAGCACTGGCATATATTCTGTGGTACGCCACCCTTTGTATTTAGGCAATTATTTTATGTGGATCGGTATCGTATTTTTTACCTTCAACTGGTATTTCGTAATTATAGTAAGTCTGTTATATTATCTTTATTATGAACGCATTATGTTTGCTGAAGAACGTTTTTTAGAACGTAAATTTGGGCAAGACTATCTAGATTGGGCGAGTAATTTACCAGCATTTGTGCCTAAATTATCTCAATTTAAAAAAAGCCATATCCCATTTTCAATAATAAGTGTAATGAGACGAGAATATTCGGGGGTATTAGCCACAGTAATTGGTTTTGTATTTGTTGAATTAATTAGAAATTTCTTTCAAGAAAATGAGATTCTTATTCCAAAAATGGGCTGGTATATATTAGCTATTACTATTGTACTCAGTTTGATTCTTAGAACCCTGAAAAGAAGCACCTCATTGTTAGATGAGGAGGGTCGCTCTTAAAAATTAAAAAAGTGATTTGAGGAGTTGACAAAAATAGTATATTTGCCGACCCAACTATGGCGAGGTAGCTCAGTTGGTTAGAGCGTCGGATTCATAACCCGGAGGCCGAGAGTTCAAATCTCTCCCTCGCTACTCTGAAAAGTACTGACAGTCAGCAAGTTATAGCTGACTGTCAGCTTTCCAAAAAAAGTCGGAGACAAAAAGTGCGATAGTTATTCGACAATACAAACAGATTAAAACCTAAAACCATGAAACAAATTATTGTCATTATCAGTTTTACTGTTCACAACTCTACAATATTTTCTAAAATCGTTTTTCAATAATAAGTCAATTCCTTTTTTATAATTTTTTTGAAGAGTTTAAATTATGTATTAAAAACTATATTAATTAATAAACTTTAGTTATAGCTAAATTTTGAGTAACTTTGCCATAGAAAAATCCGTTCTTTGTGTTGTTGCAACGATTACACCTATTTTTGATTTGCACATTGATGGGCGTAACAGAATAGAGGAGGAGATAAGTAGTTTAGGTAGTAACCTACATAAGGATTTACGCTCCTTGGTTCGTGTGCTTGAGTGTTATGCAAATAATCCGAATTTTAGATCACCAAAAATCAGGTCTATAGTATCAGTTAGCAATTTACTAGAGTTAAAGTCTAAAAACGGTATTCGGATTTATATAATGAGTAGAAATAAAAAAATAATTGTTTTGAAATTTGGCTATAAAGCCACTCAAAAGCAAGATATAATTAATTGTAGAGATTTAATTAAGAAACTATGACTAGAGCTGAAATTAAAAAAATACTATTAGATGGTCCAGAGTATTGGATTGAAGGTGTGAATGGTATGCTTTACCATCATATTGTATCCTTTATGGAGTCTAATAGCATGAATAAAAAACAAATGGCTGAGTATTTGGGTATTAGTGCTGGTCGTTTATCTCAAATTCTTAACGATGAAAGTAATTTCCGTTTGGAGACTTTAGTAAACTTAGCTCTTAAGCTGAACTTATACCCAGACTTTAAACTGGTGGATAAGTCAGTATTTTTAGATGACTTAGATGATACTTCAAAATCGTTTAGTATTTCGTTTGCAAACCTATCGCCAGAAGAAAATGCTGTAAAAGTTTATCCCTCACTAGAAGTAGCATGAAAAAGAACAATAAAGAAGCTAGATTTACAGTATCAACGGTTAGAACCGTGAGTTTTGACGTATCTAACATTGGCACAACGGCTTGGACTGAAAAAATTGAAGAAGATTTTAAATCTAATCTTGATTTTAACATAAGATTATCTGACAATAAGGAGAGTATTCGTTTTCAGATAAAGGTTAAAGTTACACATGGTGACTTTTTAATATTTAGTCATCTTTCAGAAACTCACTTTGCTATATTCAACTTTGATCAATACATTACCGTTGTTGACCATGAAAGCATCATTAATTTGCCTGATCATATTTTAGCTACAATGTATGGACTAAGCTATACACACGCTCGAGCATTATTATGCTCATCCTTAGCCCCAACAATGCTTCGTGATGGATTTATGTTGCCCATCATTAACCCTAATGTGTTTATTCAAAATATGAAGAAAGAGTCGGAATAAGTGCGACGGTATTTTTTGTAGATTAGTAATAATGCAATTTCCTATTTCTTAGTTGCTTTCAGTGTAAACACATAAGGCAAAGATTGCTTGGCTCTATTTTCTAAAACATATTGACCTTCTTGGCGTTTGATAGTACCTTTAATGTAATAAGGAGAATAATCAAACTCAGCAAAGGATTGCAACTTCAAACCGTTAGATTCTAAAGCAACAAATATTTCTGATAGTGAGTGATTCCACCAACAATATTCGGTAGTCATATCTTCTCCGCCATCGGTATAGCTACCAACTTCTTTAATAGTGGGTGTATTTTCATCGAAAAAATAGCCAAATTGTGTTTTTTCATCTAATATATCCAAGACAGGGTGAAACTCAGCAATAAAAAATGTACCGCCTTGTTTAAGGTGTTTGGCAACAACTGCTCCCCATTGTTTGAGCTCGGGTAACCAACCTAATGTACCATAAGACATAAACACCACATCGAATTCTTGTTTTAAGTCTAGTGTTAAGACGTTAGATTCTATAAATTCAGCCTCTATATCCAATTCTTCAGAAAGTGCTTTAGCTGCTTTTATAGCAGAAGGTGAAAAATCTACGGCAGTTACTTTGGCACCTTTTCTTGCCCAGGACAAACTATCTTGTCCGAAATGGCATTGTAGATGCAATAAGGATTTTCCTTTTACCTCACCAAGCCCCTCCAACTCAAACGACTTCAAGGACATAGGGTTCTTTTTAAAGGCTTCTAAATCATAAAATTTAGACTTCAAATGAACAGCGGTTCTGTCTTCCCAAGATTGGCGATTGATATTAATGTTTTTTTCAAATAAATTCATATTTGCAAGTTACCTATTTTCTTTCAGTTCTGTAAGATTTGAAAGTGGAATATTAAGATAAAATGATATTTTATACAAGGTATAATAAGTAGGGTTTGAACGACCAGATTCTAGGCGACTCAAATTAGACTTTTCCATATTGCATTGTGCCGCTAATACCTGTTGTGGTACTCCCTTTTCTTCACGAATCCTTTTAATTCTTTTACCTATATACAATTGTATATGATTTTTGTCTTTTGGTGATTTCAAATCGAACTATCTTAGGTTATCAATAATGATAATAAAAAAAAATTTATAGGTTATCATATATGATAAATTATTATATATTTGTTTTATGAAAAACTTATATTCTTCGATATTTCTATTTATGTGGTCTTCTCATCTATATTCTCAAGTAGGGTATGGCACAAACAACCCCGATCCTCTTTCTATCATTCATTTAGAATCAACCACAAAAGCTCTTTACCTACCAAGATTATCTATAGCCCAGCTCAATGCTCAAAGTGGATGGAAAGATGGTATGTTGGTATTCAATACGGATAGCAATTGTCTTTTTGCTAGGGAAGAAGGTGAATGGGATTGCTTGAACTTAGAAAACTTTGATAAAATTGAATCTGATGATCATGATGTTGTTCTTACCTTATCAGCTGATAAAGGTAATGATGATGAAACTCATAACCCACGAATAGTTTTTCAGCAAGATGGTGGTTTGATTGAAGCCAGAATAGGTATAACTGGAGAACCAGGCGCCGAATTTCATAAAGGTCGTCGGAATGCTGCTTATTTTGGAACTTTTTCTAATCCCCCTCATAATGCACAATCTCCTTTACAGTTTGTTACGGATACTATCGCTAGACTTACTATATTATCTGATGGAAAAGTGGGTATTGGAACAAATTTACCTAGTGAATTGCTGCACATTGATGACAATCTTAAAGTTGATAGTATTATTTATTCAAGGGAAGCTAGATTTTCTGTAGATGTTGGTATTGGGTCTGATAATCCAAGCGAGAAACTTCATGTTGTTGGAAACATAAAATCAGACAGTACCATTTTTGCAAGAGATGTCAATTTTTCAAATTTACCAGTCTATGCCGATGAAGCTGCTGCTACGGCTGGAGGCTTAGCAACTGGTGCATTGTATAGGACTACTGCTGGGGCAGTGCGTATCAAATTATAGTTAGCCTCTTGGTGAAACTGTGGGGCACTAGCCAGTTTTGGTAGTGTTTTGATAAAAGTATTTAGTATGCAAACAATGGAAATTGTCCCATTAACTCATTGACTTTTTTGCGAACATTAGCAATCACTTCTTCATTGTCAATATTCATCAATACTTCATCTATCAAATCTACAATTTGAGGAATAGTGTCTTCCTTAATTCCTCGAGTGGTAATAGCTGGTGTTCCTACACGCATACCAGAAGTTACAAAAGGAGATTTATCATCGAAAGGAACCATATTTTTGTTTACAGTGATGTCGGCTAATACTAGCGTATTTTCAGCATCTTTCCCTGAAATTCCTTTTGAGCGTAAATCCAACAACATACAATGGTTTTCTGTCCCTCCAGAAATAACTTTATAGCCTTTTTCTATAAAGCACTGAGCCATTACTTCAGCATTCTTAATGACTTGAGCTGTGTAAGTCTTAAAATCAGATTCTAGGGCTTCGCCAAAAGCGACAGCCTTTGCTCCAATAACATGTTCTAATGGCCCACCTTGTGTGCCCGGAAACACAGCAGAATCGAGTAAGGCAGACATTTTACGAATATTTCCTTTCGGTGTTTTTAAGCCCCAAGGATTTTCAAAGTCTTTGCCCATCATTATAAGTCCACCTCTAGGTCCTCTTAGTGTTTTGTGAGTTGTAGTGGTTAAGATATGACAATGTGGTGCAGGATTATTCAAATGTCCAGCAGCAATAAGACCTGAAGGGTGAGAAATATCAGCCATCAACAAAGCACCAACTTTGTCGGCAACAGCTCTAAAACGAGCGTAGTCAATATCTCTAGAGTATGCCGATGCACCGCAGATAATGAGTTGTGGCTTTTCTTCCATAGCGGTTTGTTCCATCGCATCGTAGTCGATAAGTCCGTCTTCTTCTTTGACAGAATAAAAGCTAGTTTGGTAAATCTTTCCTGAAAAGTTTACAGGCGAACCGTGTGTAAGATGCCCACCGTGAGCAAGGTTAAAGCCTAAAATTTTGTCACCCGGTTTTAATACTGCTAAATAAACGGCAGCGTTGGCCTGTGAGCCAGAGTGAGGCTGCACATTGGCATACTCAACACCAAAGAGTTCTTTTACTCTATCAATGGCCAATTGCTCTACTTTATCTACAACTTCACAACCACCATAATATCGTTTGTTAGGAAAGCCTTCAGCGTATTTGTTGGTTAGTACAGAACCCATAGCTTCCATGACTTGTTCACTAACAAAATTTTCTGAGGCTATCAACTCAATACCGTGAGTTTGACGGTTTTTTTCTTCTTCTATAAGGTTAAAAATAGTGTTATCTCTTTTCATTGGTAAAATTTATCTAATTTCGCTGCATTATTTTTTTGCGAGAACAAAGATAGAAAATGAACAATACTATTACTCAATTATTTGGTATAAAATATCCACTTATTCAAGCGGGTATGATTTGGTGTAGTGGTTGGGAATTAGCTTCGGCAGTTAGTAATGCTGGAGGTCTAGGAATAATAGGTTCAGGTTCTATGTATCCAGATGTCTTGAAAGAGCATATCCAAAAATGCCAAGCACATACAGATAAGCCTTTTGCAGTAAATTTACCTTTGCTTTATCCACAAATAGATGACCATATTTCCATCATCATAGAAGAGGGGGTAAAGATAGTTTTCACATCAGCAGGAAATCCAGCTAAGTGGACTTCTCACTTGAAAGCACACAACATAACTGTTGTACACGTTGTAAGTAATGTCAAATTTGCTAAAAAAGCAGTTGATGCCGGTGTTGATGCCATTGTGGCTGAGGGTTTTGAAGCTGGTGGGCACAACGGTAGAGAGGAAACAACCACCATGTGTTTAATTCCTTTGATAAGAAAAGCCGTTTCTATACCATTAATCGCTGCTGGAGGTATCGGTAGTGGTGCGTCTATGTTGGCGGCTATGGCATTAGGAGCAGATGGCGTACAGATAGGTAGTCGTTTTATTGCTTCTCCAGAATCATCGGCTCATCAAAATTTTAAGGACTATATACTTCATGCCAAAGAGGGCGATACTCAGCTTATGTTGAAAGAAATTACTCCGGTTAGGCTGTTAAAAAATGAGTTTTACAATCAAATTGTTTCGGCTTACGATAAGGGAACAACAAAAGAAGAACTTCGAGCGTTATTGGGTAGAGGCAGAGCTAAAAAAGGTATGTTTTTAGGTGATTTGGAAGAAGGTGAGTTAGAAGTGGGACAAATATCAGCTACTATGGATACCATCAAACCTGCTGGGGAAATTGTTCAAGAAATAATAGAAGAATTTCAACTGATAAAAAATAAAATTTCTAAAATGGTGTTGTAGAACTTATCCGTTAGTTAATCTGAAATGCGAATTCTTAAATTTTTTTTATTAACCTTATCAATATTGAGTACTTTAGTGTCCAATGCACAAGACCCTGATGCTCCTATCATTACTTTTCTCAGTGTTGATCATAGCACACAACAAGTCGAAATCAATTGGGTTAATTCTACGCCAAACGTAGTAGGCTACGTCATTTATTTTGAAGACATTTCAGGATTATGGATACCTCTTGATACGATAATGGGAATTGCTAATACTACTTATTTAACCTCAAACGCAAGTCCTCAGCAAAAAAAAGAAACCTTTAGTGTGGTTGCTATTGACGCTATGGGAAATAGTAGTGTACGAAGTGAATCACATTCTACCGTTTTTCTCAAATTCGATTATCAAAACTGTGATACATCTTTATTGTTACTTTGGAACAGTTATCTGAATATGTTCGCTATGGACGGCTATCAACTTAAAGCTATTAGAGAAGATATAAGGTCTGGAACGGTTTTTCCAGAGCAAACCATCGCTATAAGTTCTGATGATACTTCTTTTAGTTTTCCTATCGAATATTCAAGTAAATACACCTTGTGGTTAGAAACAATAAGCCCTGTGGGTTATTTGTCAAAATCTAATTTTTTAGAAACCATAACTACCGATATTGATATACCTCAATACAGTTACATTAATAGAGTTAGTGTAATAGGAAAAAATAGTTTAGAGGTTAGTGTTTTATCTGATTCAGATGATTTAAGTCATGTTAATATTTACAAGTCTAACTTAGAAAATGGCTTTCAGTTTTATTTAGGAAAAGCCAATCGTGTAAATGATGAGTATATTGCCGTAGATCCTTTGGTATTACCTGAAAGGAACGTCTATTATTATCAAGCGAAACCAGTAGATATTTGTGGCAAAGAATATGATTTGCCTCAGTATTTAACATTAACAGATACGTCTTATGCTTATAATCTGAAATTAAGCCCTTTATCTGTAACTAAGGAATCTATATCTGTAGAAAGTGCTAAATACGATAACTTTTTATCTAATTCTCATCTTGAATTATGGAAAGAAGTCAATGGAGAACAAAGCTATCTTAGAGATGCCTATCCCAACAGTACTTACGATGTGCCTATTATGTCCGATGTTGGTAAGGTGTGTGTGTATCTTATCTCGACAGAAAACGTCTTAAATTCTCTGAATAGAAAAGATACTGTGCTTTCCAATAAGGTTTGTATTTCTAAATCACCATTATTTTTTATTCCCAAAGCATTTACCCCAAGAAATCAGGACATGAAAAATGATAAATGGCAAGTGATTGTTTATGGGGAAAGTGCCATTCAAAACTTTAATTTGAAGATATATGACCGATATGGCAAAGCCATTTTTGAAACAAATTCAATCGATGAAGCTTGGGATGGAACTATAAATAATTCTCTTGCTCCTGATGGTGTATATATATACAATATTCAGATTGACTATGCTCAAGGTGAACAATTAATTGAGAATGGAAGTATAATACTCTTAAGATAATCTCATTTATTTTTTCTTCTTTATAATCAAGATTTTACTACCTTTGCCACACTAATTTTTGAGTATGGATTACAATCAGAAAATAATAGGCGAAGGATTAACTTATGATGATGTCTTACTTGTGCCAGATTACTCTGACATTTTACCGCATCAAGTCAATGTGACCACGCAATTTTCCAGAAACATAAAATTAAACATTCCTATTGTGTCTGCCGCTATGGATACTGTTACAGAAGCCAAAATGGCAATATCTATTGCTCAAGATGGTGGAATAGGTGTTCTTCACAAAAATATGTCTATTGCTGAACAATCGGCTGAAGTCCGTAAGGTAAAGCGTTCTGAAAGTGGTATGATTCTTGACCCCATTACACTCCCTCAAGACTCCTTGGTCAGTAATGCTCTCGACATAATGAAAGAAAATAAAATTGGTGGCATTCCTGTTGTTTCTGCTGATAGCGATTTGTTAGGAATAGTGACTAATAGAGACTTACGTTTTGAGAAAAACCAATCTAGACCAATTTCTCAAGTTATGACTAGTCTAGATAATTTAATCACTACACAACTTACTGATTTAGAAAATGCAGAAGATATTCTACAGACCAATAAAATCGAAAAGTTGCCTGTTGTCGATGAAAATGGTAAATTAGTTGGCTTAATTACCTACAAAGACATCATGAAAAATAAAACACGTCCCAATTCTTGCAAAGACCACTACGGTCGTTTGAGAGTTGCAGCAGCCGTTGGTGTAACAGCTGATGTTAGCGAACGTGTTCAATCCTTAGTGGATGCTGGAGTAGATGCTATCATTGTAGATACTGCTCATGGTCATAGTAAAGGTGTAATTGACACCGTTAAGAAACTCAAATCCCAATTCGAAATAGATATTATAGCTGGTAACATAGCCACAGAACAAGCTGCTATTGCCTTAGCTGATGCTGGAGTAGATGCTGTTAAAGTAGGTATAGGGCCAGGTTCTATTTGTACTACAAGAGTCGTTGCTGGTGTCGGTTTACCACAATTGTCTGCCATAATAAGTGTATCTAAAGCTTTAAAAGATAGAGGTATTCCTATCATTGCCGATGGTGGTGTTCGTTATTCGGGAGACATAGTAAAAGCAATTGTGGCTGGTGCTAGTTCTGTCATGTTGGGTTCTATTTTTGCAGGTGTTGAGGAAGCACCCGGTGAAACTATCATTTTCGAAGGAAGAAAATTTAAAACTTATAGAGGTATGGGCTCTGTAGAAGCCATGCAAGCAGGTTCTAAAGACCGATACTTTCAGGCTAATGAAGACAATGCTAAAAAATTAGTTCCCGAAGGCATTGTTGGTAGAGTAGCCTTCAAAGGAAATTTGGATGAGGTAATTCATCAAATGATTGGTGGGCTAAGAGCAGGAATGGGATATTGTGGTGCACATAATATTTCTGAACTTTCCGAAGCCAAATTTATTAGAATAACATCTGCAGGAATGGCAGAAAGTCACCCTCATGATGTAAGTATAACAAAAGAAGCACCTAATTATAGTCGATAAACTTATTTAATAACTAATCTTAAAAAAAATGAACAAATTTTTAAATTTACTTGCCCTTGTTTTGACTACCAGTCTGGCAATGGCAGACGGAAACATTACTGTTAAACCGTCAGCTCCTTCTGATGACCCATCTATGGTGATGCAGGTAGGCCCAGAAAAGGTTCAACTTGAAGAATTTGAATCTATTTTCAACAAAAACAATAATGAAGAAAATGTCACAAAAGAATACCTTGATGACTACACTAATCTTTTTATTGATTTTAAAAGAAAAGTCTTGTATGCTCAAGAAAATCAAATGGATACTTCAGTAGCATTCAAAAGAGAGTTAGCAGGATATAGAAAGCAACTTGCTCGTCCATATTTAACAGACCAAGCTGCTGAAGATGAGTTAGTAGCTGAAGCATATGACAGAATGAAGTATGAAGTTCGTGCTAGTCATATTTTAATTACAATTCCAGAAAATGCTACTCCACAAGATACTTTGGAAGCATATAACACCATTAAAGGACTTAGAAATAGAGCTCTTAAAGGAGAAGACTTTGGTCAATTAGCTCAGCAATACTCTAATGACCCTTCAGCAAAAACCAATTATGGTGATTTAGGTTATTTTTCTGCTTTTAGAATGGTTTACCCTTTCGAATCTGCAGCCTATAATACTCCCGTTGGTAAGGTGTCTGATATTTTTAGAACACAATTTGGTTATCATATCCTTAAATCTGTTGACAAACGAGCAAATAGAGGAGAGGTAAAAGTAGCTCATATTATGATTGAAGAAAGAGACGATGCTACTTCACAAGAAAAAACTGCCAACCAAGAAAAAATTCAGCAGTTAATGCAGTCTTTGAAAGATGGAGCAACATTTGAAGAAATGACTAAATTTTCAGATGACAAAGGCTCTGCTAAAAACGGGGGTGAATTACCTTGGTTTGGAGCAGGTCAAATGGTGCCAGAGTTCGAAAATACAGCCTTCAACCTATCATCTCCTGGAGATATTTCTAAGCCTATTCAAACTATGTATGGTTGGCACGTAATTAAGTTATTGGACAGAAGAGGTATACCATCATTTGAAGATGCTGAGGCTGATATCAAAAATAAAATCAAGAGAGATGCTAGAAGCAATAGAGGTGAAGAGGCACTGATAGCTAGAATTAAAGACGAGTACAATTTTTCAGAAGGAAAAAGTCGTTCTAGACATCAAGATTTTTATATTTCTCGTTTAAACCAGTTAACTTTTGATTTCGATAATTACTCAAACAACATTGACCCTTTTTGTAAAATTAATTACAAAACTTGGGATAGAGCATCATATACCACTGAAGGAAAAACAATGTTTACATTAGATGGTATTGCCTACACACAAGACGATTTCGCTGATTATTTGGCAGTTAATAAAATTAAGGTTGACTCTGCAAACAGTTGCCCTGTTGTAAAAGAAAGATATGAAGACTGGGTAAATAAGACATGTTTAGATTACGAAGACTCTAAACTAGAAGAAAAACACCCTGAGTTTAAAGCCCTAATGAAGGAATATCACGATGGTATTATGTTGTTCGATTTGATGGATCAAAAAGTATGGTCAAGAGCTATTGACGATACATTAGGTCTATTGAACTATTATAACCTTACCAAAGAAAATTACCGATGGGACGAAAGAGCTCTCACAACAGTTTACACATCTAACGATGAACTAACAGCTAGTAGAGTTAGGACTTTGATAAACAACCGTTATAACTCTAGTGTATTAACTTCTGAAGAAATGAGTTATTTAGGTTTTGGTAAAGGAGAATTTTATCTTAGCGATGCTCGTATATTAAAGTTGATGAACCGTTACAGAGCTAATAATCTTAAAATTTCATCTCGTTCTTTTGAAAAAGGAAAAAGTACCGCAGTTGATAACCATTGGTACAATGGTCTTACTGAAAATGAGACTAATCTTGACGGTTCAGTATTTTTTGCTGACGTTAAAGAATTGAAAAACGGAGAACAAAAAACATTTGAAGAAGCTAAGGGTGAGGTGATTACTAATTATCAAAATTACCTAGAGGCTGCTTGGAAACTAGAGTTAGAGCAAAAATATCCTGCTCAGGTATACACAGATGTTCTTTATAAATTAGTAGACTAATAAATAAGTATAAATTATGAGGAAAAAAGCTTTATTATTATTTTTAGTATTAGGGCTTTTTTCCTGTAATTTCTTCAAGCAAGATACTGACAAGCTACTTGTTACCGTATATGGTGACAAATTGTATTTTTCAGATATACAAGATTTAATTTCTCCAGACTTAAGTGGTGAAGATAGCCTAAAGTTAGTTCAGGCACTTTGTGAAAAATGGGCAAAGGAACAACTCCTTGTTCAAAAAGCTAAAATTAACCTTCCGTTAGTTCTACAAGACGTACAAGCGCAAGTAGAGAGTTACGAAAAATCTCTTTTGATTTATTCATATCAGAAAGAATTACTTAATCAAAAGTTAGATACCATAGTTAATGATGATGAAATACAGTCTTACTACGAAAAGAACAAACAAAATTTCATCTTGAACAATGCTGTTGTTAGAGTTAATTATATCAAGTTAAAAAAAGAAGTCCCTTACTTGTGGAAGGTTCAGCGTCTCTTTAAAAAAGAAGATGAGGAAAGTAAGTTATCCTTAGAAGATTATTGTTATCAATTTGCTGACGATTACTATCTAGACGATAGTTGGCTCAGTGTTGATGACATCTTTAAAGTTTTACCAGATAGTTACACATCTAGAAACTTATTTAAAGGCAAAAACATAGAATTTGCCGATGACGATTATTATTATTTCCTTCACGTCAAAAAATATATATCAAAAGGTAGCGTTTCTCCATTGGAAATGGTAAGTAACCAAATTCATTCTATCATTATTAATAAAAGAAAGATTGATTTTCTTAAACATGTAGAAATGGATTTATATCAAAATGCACTTGCTAAAAATTATGTTCAGTATGAAAAAAATTAGTTTTCTAATACTTTCATTTCAATTTTTCACTTTGTCATTAATGGCACAAGAAATGGTTGAAGGGATTGTAGCAGTTATTGGCGATAAAGCCATTTTAAAATCTGAAGTAGAGCAACAGTATCTACAACTTAGAGCATCTGATGTGACGAATAGCAACCTTAGGTGTGAAGTGATGGAAGAACTGATGTTTCAAAAGCTACTTAGTCATCATGCAGAAGTAGATAGCTTAGTTGTTACAGATGACGAAGTAAACGATGCTATTGACCAACGTATAGAGTATTTTATTAGTCAGATAGGTTCAGAGAAAAAGTTAGAAGAATATTTTGACAAGTCTATTTCTCAGATAAGAGAAGAATTCCAAACGATTTTTAGAGAACAGCGTTTAGCTCAGCGTATGGAAAGTAAAATTACTTCAAATCTTAAGGTTACTCCACAAGACGTTTTGAAATTTTACAATAAAATTCCAAAAGATAGTTTGCCAATATTCCCTGAAGAAATATACTTATCTCAATTGGTTGTTTACCCTCTTGTTGAAGAATCAGAACGTGAACGCATAACCAAAAAATTAAAAGGGTTCAAGCAACGTGTTCAAAATGGCGAGGACTTTTCTTTTTTAGCCTCTTTGTATTCAGATGACCCAGGCTCCGCTAAAGATGGTGGTGATTTAGGTTTTGTGAAAAAAGGTAAGTTAGTTCCTAAATTCGAATCTGTGGCTTTTCGTTTGCAAGAAGGCGAATTATCTGATGTGGTAGAAACTAAGTTTGGCTTTCACCTCATACAAATGGTAAAAAGAAGAGGACAAGAATTTAACGTTCGCCATATCCTTATAAAACCTAAGATAAGCCCCAAAGCTATAGAAAATGCTAAGTCTAAGCTAGATAGTATTATTCAATTTATGGCAAAAGATACTTTGTCATTTGAGCAATTAGCCATTAAATATTCAGAAGATGAGTCTAAAAATAACGGAGGTAGAATTGTAAATCCTCAAACGGGTTCTTCATCATTTGTATTAGAAGAATTGGAATTTTCAGTGTCATCTACAATAGACGGTCTTAAAGAAGGCGAATATTCTAAACCAACGGTTTTTGTTAGTTTTGATGGTCGTAAAGGTTGTCGTATCATAAATGTTGATAGAATAATAGAAGAGCATAAAGCAAGTCTAAAAGAGGATTATGACCGTATTCAAAGCGTGGCACTTCAAGAGATGAAAGTCACGGTTTTGGACCAATGGAAAAAAGATGTATTGAAAGAAACCTACACCGACATCAAAGAAGATTTTGACTGTGTGTGGAAAGATAATTGGAAAAAGTAATAGTAAGATGTCTGAAGTAGAAGAATTGGATGGATTTAAAGAATCCTACGAGAGATTTAGAAAAGAAATAGCCAAAGTAATTGTTGGGCAAGATGAAGTTGTAAAAAATGTGCTTATATCTATTTTTAGTCAAGGTCATTGTTTGCTAGTAGGGGTGCCTGGTTTAGCCAAAACATTATTGGTTCAAACTATTGCACAGTCTTTAGGCTTAAAGTTCAATAGAATACAGTTTACTCCCGACCTAATGCCATCTGATATTGTCGGTTCTGAAATTTTAGATGATAGCAGACAATTTGTTTTTAACAAAGGCCCATTATTTGCAAATATCGTTTTGGCAGATGAGATAAATAGAACACCTCCCAAAACTCAAGCAGCTTTATTGGAAGCTATGCAAGAAAAAGCCGTAACGGCGGCAGGTACTAGTTATGAACTAGCTAAACCTTTCTTCGTTTTAGCTACGCAAAACCCTATTGAACAAGAAGGAACTTATCCATTGCCTGAGGCTCAATTAGACCGTTTTATGTTTAACGTTGTCTTAGACTATCCATCCTATGAAGAGGAGCTGGAAGTTATTAAAAGTACAACTTCGGACAAAACTGTGGTTTTGGATAAAGTACTTGATGCCGAGCAAATTATACGCTATCAGCAATTGATACGCAAAATACCTGTTGCTGATAATGTGATGGAATATGCCGTTAAATTAGTAGCAAAGACACGTCCTAACACCCCAATGGCAACAGAAAGAGTTAATCAGTTTATCGCTTGGGGAGCAGGGCCTAGAGCCTCTCAGTTCTTAGTGGTAGGTGCTAAATGTCATGCGGCTATTAATGGTAAGTATTCACCAGATATAGAAGATGTCAAAGCCGTAGCTGAACCTATTCTGAGACACCGATTAGTTAAAACATATCAAGCTGATGCCGAAGGCATTAGTATAGAACAACTTATTCAAGAGCTATTATAGATGATTATACCTATTGTAGCATACGGAACAAAGGTTTTAAAACAGAAAGCTGAAGTTATTTCTAGCGATTATCCTAACCTAGAACAGTTGATTGAGGATATGTTCGAGACTATGTATGAAGCTAGTGGAGTAGGTTTAGCAGCACCTCAAATTGGTAGGAGTATCCGTCTGTTTATTGTTGATGGTAGCCCTTTTGCCGATGAAGATGCTGATATGGAAGGCTTTCGCAAGGTATTCATCAACCCACAAATAGTAGAAGAAAGTGGCGAAGAATGGAATTTCAACGAAGGTTGTTTGTCCATTCCAAGTATTAGAGAAGATGTATCACGTCTTTCTAAAGTTCGTATCCGTTATCAAGACCAAGATTTCAATACCATAGAGGAAGAATATGATGGCACTAAAGCCAGAATCATACAACACGAATACGACCATATTGAAGGCGTGCTTTTTACAGATTACCTAAGTGCCATAAAGAAACGCCTTTTGAAACGTAAACTAAACGATATTTCTAAAGGTAATGTAAAGGTCGATTATCGCATGAAATTCCCACTCAAAAAGGGTAGGTAAATACTTTTTTTAGATTCATATTTATTTAAGAAGAGAATTTCTTACAATTTTCTATTAAAGCATTTTATACAAAAAAAGCTCAACAATGTCTTGCTGAGCTTATCTGTGATCGCGACAGGATTCGAACCTGTGACCGTCTGCTTAGAAGGCAGATGCTCTATCCAGCTGAGCTACGCGACCAGTAAAAATGTGAGCGCAAATGTAAATATTTTTGAATAGATAGCATACAGTTAGTAGTAAATAAGTTAGATGACAATTGCGATTTAGTATGATACCACTTTGTCAGTTCAAAAATCAGTATTTTTGTACCTCATTACTAACTAACCCTAATTCAAGTGAATATCAAGTTTTTTCATCTTATTTTTCTTATCTTAATGATGGTATTTTCGTCTGTTACTTTAGCCCAAAATTGGCAGTCAAGTCCATCGTATAATGCTGATAGCCGTCATCATCCCATTACTTTTTCAAACGACCGTTACGGTTTCGTTATGGCAGGGCAAAATGCTTTAGGAGAATACTTAGAAGATGCCTATAGATTTGATGCTCAAACAGAAAGTTGGGAGCAAATCGATGATTTTCCTGGTGGTCCTCGAGGTTACGCTTATGGCGTTTCCAACAATACGACTGCTTATGTCGGTTTTGGTAAATTCAATTCCGATTATCCTACTGATTGGTGGGCTTATGATATTCCCAATAATCAATGGACACAATTGGCTAATTTTCCTTCTGCAGGAAGAAGTCACCCAGCACTAATACTAGTAAATGATAAAGTTTATGTAGGTCTAGGAAGTAATACTGCAAATTTAGACGATTGGTGGGAGTACGATATCCCTTCTGACAGTTGGTCGCAAAAAGCCGATTTTGAATTTGGAGTTAGACATCATCCTTTTTATTTCGGTATAGATGGTATCCCTTTTGTAGGCTTTGGGCATGGCAATAGTATAAATGGTGCCATAAATATTTATAATGACTTTTATAAATACGATGCTACAACGGATAGTTGGATAACATTAAATGAATTTCCTTCTGAGGGTAGAGTAGCGGGAACGCAATTTTCTTACAATGGTAAGGGCTATGTGCTAAGTGGTGATGGTGATGATCATGGCCCTTTGGATAGTGGTGAACTGTGGGAATATACGCCACAAACAGATAGTTGGGTGCAATTAGAATCTCACCCTGGTAATGCACGTTGGGCACCGGGTTGTTTTGTAATTAATTGCGATTTATATTTCACTTCAGGTTATGATAGGATTAATCAGATTTACTTTAATGATTTGATTAAATTTAAACTTGGTGATGATTGTGGTTGTACTGATACTACGGCTTTAAATTACGACTCAGGGGCTTTATTCGATGATTTTAACTGTTGTTACGTAGGAGGTTGTACTGAGCCCACAGCTTTGAATTTTAATTCAGATGCTTGTCAAGACGATGGAAGTTGTATTATGCCAGAATTGGGTTGTACTAATCCATTATCAGAAAATTACGATTCTACAGCTAATGTCTTAGTTGCCAACGGCGGTGCTGTCGATAATCTAACTTATGGTGTTGGCGGTTTTCATACCAATGATGAAATTGATATGGTATTTGATTGTATGGAAGATGTAACTATCAATTCTGTTGATGTATATGCCCAAACTTCATTTGTGGTAGAGATTGAAATATTAGATGTCAACGATGTACAGATTTTTAGCGCAAACTTTTTTCTAAATGAGGGATTGAATACATTATCACTAGATTACGATATAGAAGTTGGTAACGATTACAAAATTGGTGTAATAGGGGATAATCAAGGCTTGTATAGAAACAATGATGTGGATTCAAGTATTTTTCCTATCAATATTTTGGATTATATCAGTATTACTGCCAATACCACCTCAAACCCTCAAAGTTATTTTTATTACTTTTATAATTGGCAACTCTCTGTAAGTTGTGATGATGCTTATGGATGTATAGATACTTTAGCTTGTAATTATTCTAACTATGCAACCATTAGTGATTCTTCATGCGTGTACTTAGATGGTATTTGTGAAAGCTGTGAAGATGGCGTTATTATTGATAACGATTTTGATAATGACGGCATTTGCGATGATGATGAAGTGATTAGTTTTAATTGTGTTAATAATGTTTGTATTGACCCTAGTGATGGTAGTGGTGAATTCTCTACTATCAACGATTGTTTGCAAAACTGTTCGTCAACAAATGAAAGTTGGAGATGCGATAATGGTGTTTGTGGGGTTCTAAACGATGGAACAGGAGAATATTCTAGCTTAGAAGAGTGTGAAAAACAATGTCAAGATATTTCTTCTATATTGGAAGAAGAATTTAATCTAAGTATATTCCCTAATCCGTCTTATGATAGCTTTACATTAGAATTTATTTCCAATGGTATTATTGATATTAATGTTACTAATCTACTTGGTGAGAAAATTTTAAGTTATAAGTTAAATACAAATGGAAATCATACTATAATTTTGGATTTATCTACATATCCCAAAGGTATCTATAACCTATTCATTAATACAAATAATAGAACCTCTAGTGAAAAGTTAATTTTACAATAGTAAGAGGATAAATATGACAAATAAAAAAGGGTTTGATAATTATCAAACCCTTTTTTTTATTCCGGTTATTATTGTGTGTCGGGGTGGCAGGATTCGAACCTGCGACCTCCTCGTCCCAAACGAGGCGCGATAACCGGGCTACGCTACACCCCGAAATAAGGCTGCAAATCTAAACAAATAATCAAGACAGCCAAATTAATTTCAATACTGCGGAGAGAGGGGGATTCGAACCCCCGATACCGTTACCGGTATAACACCTTAGCAGGGTGCCGCTTTCAGCCACTCAGCCACCTCTCCAAAAGAACAAGGGCGCAAATTTATATGATTTACATTGTTTCGCAAAGTTTTTTTATTTTTTATTTTTTTATCCTATAAATTCGATAATTGCATAGCTTATAAATGATTCGGAATGTTATATTTGCATAAACTCAAATTCTACGATTATGTTGAATAAGATATTTGCTACTTTAATAGCCGCCATTACATTATCTGCCTGTGTTGATAGCAGAGATTTATCTCAGAACATTGTTGTTGCTCATATTTCATCAAACCCTGATGGTTTGCACCCTTATAATGACAATTCGGTCATGCGTTCTTTCATTTTTGAACATACACAAAAAACTTTAGTAAAGTTAGATGTTAGTTCTTTAGAATACATACCATCTCTAGCTAAATCCTTACCAGAAATTTCTGATGATGGGCTTTTGTATCACTATGAGTTGAGAGATGACGTGAGATGGGATGATGGAAGTGAATTGACTGCAAAAGACATTGAGTTTACGACTAAATTACAACTGTGTCCACTTACTGATAATGCCAATGTAAGAGGTAATTATTCTTCTGTAATAAAGGATATAATACTTTATCCTAATGAGCCAAAGAAATTTACTATGGTAGCTTTTGGAAAAAATGTTACCAACCCTAATATTTTCTCAGAGGTCTACATTCAACAGAAAGCGCATTGGGACCCAGAAGGTATATTGGATGATTTAACATTTGAAAATATCCACAGCGAAAATTTTAAAGAAAAAAAAGAATGGTCAGATTGGTTTAATGCTTTCAATCATGGAGACAATCGCTATCAACCAGAAAGACTAGTAGGTTTAGGACCCTATCAAATTAGTGAATGGGAATCTGGTTCTTACATCATAGCCAGTAGAAAAGACAATTGGTGGGGTGATAACGATACGCTTATTTATAACCAAAATTATCCTGAACAAATCATTTTTAAGATTATTACTGATGATGCCTCTGTATTTTTATCATTAAAAAGTCAGGGGTTAGATGCAACTAACAGAGTAGGTACTTCTAAATTATTCAAACTACAGAAGCACGATTACTTTAATGAGAATTACCATTCTGCCTTTTTAGACCAATATTCATACTATTATGCCGGTTTGAATATGCGTCCTGACGGTATCAAGAGAAAAGAATTTTTTACTGACGTAAAAGTACGCAGAGCGATGGCTCATTTAGTTCCTGTCGATGAAATTGTAGAAGTATTACTTCATGGAGAAGGTTCTAGGCAAGTCGCTCAGTTATCCAATCTTAAAAAGAACTACAACGATACTTTAGAGTTGATTAAATTGGATTTAGAAAAAGCCAAACAATTATTAGACGAAGCAGGATGGATAGATACAGACGACAATAACATTAGAGATAAAATTGTCAATGGCGAGAAACTACAATTGAGTTTTGAATTGAGTTATATGAGTGGTGCTGCCTCTAAAGAGACGGCCTTAATGATTAAAGAGAGTATGTGGAGAGCTGGTGTGGAAGTTAAGCCAAACCCAATGGACTTTACCTTGTTTTATAAAAATGCTCAAGAGCATGATTTTGATATGATGCTTGGAGGTTGGGGTGGTTCTGCCTCTTATTCCAATCCTTACCAATTGTGGCACACTTCTTCTTGGGCAAACAAAGGTTCTAATTTCTGTGGTTTTGGCGATGCTTATAGCGATTCTTTGATTGACGCTGCTAATGCTGCCATTGACCCTGAAGAACATAGAAATGCCATATGGCAATTACAAGCCAAGATATATGAAGACCAGCCTTATGTGTTTATGTATAGTCCTAAGCGTAAAATAGTCATTCATAAGCGTTTCGATAATGCCGATATGTATTATGAAAAACCCGGTTTTGTTTTACATAATTTTAATCTCAAAGAAAGTTATAAGACTAAAGTCCCAATACCCTAAAAATTTAATAATATGTTAAAATACTTAGCGAAAAGGATACTCATTTTTATACCAACATTGTTAGCCATTTCATTATTAGCTTTCATTATTAGTATAAGTGCACCAGCCGATCCTGTAGAAAAATTATCTAGCTCTGCCGACAAGGAAGGGGCAGCCAATCAGCAATCTAATGCGACTAAAAAAACTAAGCAAGAATTACGAAAAAAACTAGGTCTTGATTTACCAGTTTTCTACTTCAGTTTTGGGTCAATAAGTGATTGTGATACACTCTACAGAGTTGCAGATAAAGACCACTCAGCATGTCTAGCTGAGTTATCTCATTATTATGGCAATTGGGAAGATGTTTCTAGTTATTTTCATCAGCTAAATGTAGCTCAGCTTAGTCATAGTAAGCTTATTTTAGATGATATCTTTGAGATGAATAAAGATGCTGAGGGGCGACCTAACTATTCTAAAAATGAAATCAATGATGTAATTACTGAATCTAATTTTGAAATCAATTCAATGTTAGAAACAGCCAACCCTAATGTGATAGCATCAAAATTTAATTCTTTAGATACACTTTATAGTAATTATGCCTTTTTATCTCCCGTAAAAAAGGAGTTTGAACAATCCAAGTTGTTATACAATGATATGCTAAGTAAGCAATCTTCTTGGAAAAGCTATATTCCTAAAATTATATGGTACGGTTCTAAAAATCAATATCATTTTTGGTTGTTTGGTGATGGTGAACAACGTAAAGGAGTTGTAAGGGGTGACTTTGGTTTTTCTTACATCGATAGTCAGCCTATCAATACTAAAATATGGAGTAAGGTATGGATTTCTTTTTCCTTTTCATTGTTATCGGTAATCTTTGCTTATTTAGTCAGTATTCCACTAGGAATTTATTCAGCTTACAAAAAGGACACAAAATTTGATAGGATTACGTCTATTGTAGTATTTGTTTTGTATTCAATGCCTGGTTTTTTTATTGGTGTATTGTTATTGTACACCTTTGCCAATCCAGACACATTAAGGTGGTTTCCTGTTTCAGGAATACAAGACCCTACATTATACGACCCTAGCTGGTCTTTCTTAGAAAAAGCAGCACACAGAGCACCTTATTTTATACTTCCATTGATAACCTATACTTATAGTTCTTTTGCATTTTTAAGTAGAATTATGCGTGTTGGTGTAATAGATGTATTTGGACAAGATTATATCCGTACAGCACGAGCTAAAGGACTTGGTGAAGGTAAAGTAGTGATGAAACACGCATTAAGAAACTCTTTATTACCAATAATTACAGTTTTTGCTAATATTTTCCCTTTAGCAATTGGAGGGTCGGTAATCATTGAAACCATTTTCACTATCCCAGGTATGGGATTTGAGATTTATAGTTCAATACTCAATTCAGACTATCCTATGATAGTTGCCGTATTTACGATTATTGGTTTTTTAACTATGATCGGTTATTTAGTAGCCGATATACTTTATGCAGTAGTAGACCCTAGAATTTCTTACAAATAAAACTATGGAACAGAGAGATTTTTCATTTAAAAAATACGCTTGGCAGCAGTTTAAGAAAAACAAACCAGCCCTAATATCATTATATATTCTGATAGCATTGGTTTTTGTAGCCTTATTTGCGCCTGTTATAGCTAATGACCAACCTTTGTATTGTAAGTATAAAGGAGAAACTTTTTATCCTGCATTTTCCACTTTGGTTAATCCATCTAAGTTAGATTCTGTCATCAACTCTGAAACAGGTCTTATTGAAATCCTTCAGTTTGATATTACAGATTGGAGGAAGCTAGATTTAGAAAAGGTAGTCTGGGCACCTATACCTTATTCTCCAGACAAGGGTGACAGATATAACAGAGAATACGTATCGCCATTCGATGAACAACGGTATAAAAATAGTGACAATGAAATTGTCGCCATTCCTAACCGCTTAAGGCACATTATGGGAACTGACAACATAGGTAGAGATTTGGCGTCAGGACTAATTCATGGTACTCGAATATCACTTTTGGTAGGAGTATTAGCTATGGGTATAGCAAGTATTATTGGGGTCTTTTTAGGGGCTTTGGCTGGTTTCTTTGGTGATAGAAATTTATTAATGCCTCGATCTAAATATTACTTTACACTATTGGGAGTTTTCTTAGCTTTCTTTTATGGTTTTGGTGTTAGAAAATACACTTTAGCAAATGCTTTTACTTCAGGCAATGGAATTTGGGAACTTGTCATCTCTTTAATTTTAATTGCTGCTATCATAGTAGGAATGCGTCTTTTATCTAGAGTGTTCAAATTTGGCTGGTTAGCCAAAGAGGTTAGTGTACCAATTGATACTTTTGTTTCTAGAGGTATTGAGATTTTAAACTCAATTCCTAGACTAATTCTAATCATTACTATATCGGCCATTTTCGTAAGAAGTATATGGTTAATTATGGTAATTATTGGTCTTACTTCATGGACTGGTATAGCACGTTTTACTCGTGCTGAATTTTTACGTATCAGAGAGTTAGAGTACGTTCAAGCGGCTAAATCTCTGGGTTATTCTAATTTTAGAGCCATTGCTAAACATGCACTTCCTAATGCATTAGCACCTGTATTTGTGTCAATTGCCTTTGGTGTAGCATCAGCAATCCTTATAGAAAGTTCTTTATCTTTTCTAGGAATTGGTGTTCCAGATGATGTAGTAACGTGGGGGTCTTTACTTAATTTAGGACGTCAAGAATTTGAAGCGTGGTGGTTGGTTATGTTCCCAGGATTTGCAATATTCTTAACTATTACTATCTATAATTTGATAGGTGAGGGGCTAAGAGATGCACTTGATCCTAGATTGAAAAGCTAATTATTGGTGCAATTCCCTTTGTAAGAATTCTTTGAGTTGATCGGCAGATAGGCTAATCTCTAATTTGCCTTTGTATGCAACCGAAATTTTACCCCTTTCTTCTGAAACAACAACAGCAATAGAATCCGTATTTTCGGTAATACCAGCCGCTGCTCTGTGTCGCATACCTAAATTTGAAGGAAAACTATCGTTTTCTATAGTAGGAAGAACGCATCTAGCTGCTTTAATGGTATCGCCAGTGATAATGACCGCACCATCGTGTAAAGGGCTGTTTTTGAAAAAGATACTCTGTAAAAAGATATTAGATGTTTTGGCGTTGATTATTTCGCCAGTTTCAATGTAATTGGGTAAGCCATTTTCTCTAGTGATAACGATGATTGCACCAGTTTTAGTTTTTGCCATTTCATCACATGCCTGTACGATGTCTGAAATTTTCACCTCTGCAGCAGTTTCGTCATTTATCCAATTAAATTTTAAAACTCCATCTTTAGAGAAAAATTTAGTATTTCCTATCATCAATAAAAAGCGTCTTAATTCTTGCTGAAAAACAATAATGACTGCTAACACACCAACACCAATAAATTGCCCTAAAATTTCACTTAAAAGTTCCATTTGTAAGGCTTCTACCAACTTCCAAAGTAAATATATAGCTGCAATACCAATAAAAATACGAATGGCTACAGTACCTTTTATCAATTTGTACAATTGAAATAGCAGAAATGCTACCAGTAAGATGTCTAAAATGTCTAATATGTTAAATTCTAAGAAACCCATTTATAATTGGTTTTTGGCGAAGTTAATTAATTTTACACACTCAACAGCTTCTTTTACATCGTGCACCCTCAGAATTGATGCTCCCTTGCTTAAACACAAAGCATGAATAGCGGTTGTTCCGTTGAGTGAATTTTTAGCATCTGTTTCCAATACTTTATATACCATTGACTTTCTTGAAACTCCTACTAATAGGGGAAGTTCTAGAGTATGAAGTTCTTCTAGATTATTTAACAATTGGTAGTTGTGTTCAAGTGTTTTGCCAAATCCAAAGCCAGGGTCAATAATGATTTTACTTAGACCTTTTTGTTGTAGTGTTTTCACTTTGTTTAAAAAATAGTTCGCCACTTCTTTTTCTATGCAATCGTAATGTGGATTGTCTTGCATAGTTTGTGGAGTGCCTTGCATATGCATCATAATGTAAGGAACATTTAAATCTGCAACAACATCAAACATTTCTAGGTCTAAATTTCCAGCAGAAATATCATTGATTATATCTGCACCATTATCGACACTTCGCCAAGCAATTTCTGAACGAAAGGTATCTACAGAAAGTATAGCTTTAGGAAATTCTTTGTTAATAATTTGTAGTGTTTTTTCTAATCTTTGCCACTCTTCATCAAGACTAATGTGTTTAGCATTAGGTCGAGAAGAATAGGCTCCTATATCAATGATTTTAGCTCCATCATCGAGCATTTTTTCAGTTTGAAGAAGTGCTTTTTTTATGGAATTGTGTTGTCCGCCATCATAAAAAGAATCGTCAGTAAGGTTTAAAATACCCATTATTGCTGGTGTTGATAAATCGAGCAATTTTGAATTACAATCTATCGTTATAGGAGTGTTTAAATTTTTATTTTTAGTCATTCTTCAAATCGAAATTGAAATATGGAACAAACCATTCGTGAATATGATGTGGCATCAGCCAAATGTAAGGATATTTTTATCAAAAAAATGAAAGATTATGGTTGTGCTTGGCGTATTCTAAGACTATCGTCACTTACGGACCAGATTTTCATAAAAGCCCAAAGAATACGTAGTATTGAGATGAAGGGTTCTCAAAAGGTTGGTGAAGATATAAGAAATGAATTTATTGGTATTGTCAATTATTCCATCATTGCACTTATTCAGTTAGAGAAGGGTATTGCAGAACAGCCTGATATGGAAAATCATGAAGTACAAGAACTGTATGAAAAATACTACACTGAATCCAAAGAACTGATGAAATCTAAGAATCACGATTATGGAGAGGCTTGGAGAGATATGCGAGTCAGTTCTTTGACCGATTTGATACTTCAGAAACTTCTAAGAGTTAAGCAAATAGAAGACAACCAAGGTAAAACCTTGATTTCTGAAGGGATTGATGCCAATTATTTTGATATGATTAACTATTCTATTTTTGCACTAATTAAACTTAAATAATATGAAATTTTTAACTTATTTGTCTCGATTAATTGTAGGAGTTCTTTTTATCATTTCAGGACTTATTAAAGCCAATGATGCTCTTGGCTTTTCATACAAATTGGAAGAATACTTTTCTGCCGATGTACTCAATTTAGAATTTTTGATACCACTAGCTTTTGTTATGGCTGCAGGTATTTGTATTTTCGAAGTGGTAGTTGGTATTATGGTGCTTATTGGTGCACGTCCTAAACTAGCCAATTGGTCTTTAATGTTGATGATTGTATTTTTTACTTTCCTAACGTTTTATTCAGCATATTATAACAAAGTAACTGACTGCGGCTGTTTTGGTGATGCTATTAAACTCACACCTTGGGGGTCATTTAGAAAAGACCTCATTCTATTATTTTTCATTTCCATTTTATTCTTAGGGGAGAAACACATCAAATCCTTATTGAGTCGTAAAATGGAAAATATGTTTTTAGCCATCGTTACTTTTTTCTGTTTTGCTTTTGTTGTCCATACCTACAGACACTTACCAGTAAAAGATTTTAGACCTTATGCTATAGGGAATAACATAACAGAGGGCATGAAAACCTGTGATGAGTTAGAATTACCTTGTACCGAAGAAGCCTATTATTATGTCGTAAAAAACAAAGCAACTGGAGAGGTTTCAGAGATGCTTTCTACAGATTATCAAGATAAGTGGGAAGACTATGATTTTGTCGAAGCAACAGAAAAAACCATTGTATTGCAAGAGGGTTACGAACCACCAATTCATGATTTTTCCATTACTAAAGATGGTGTTGATTATACCTATTCGGTGCTAGATGAAGATAACGCATTTCTATTGGTTTGTTATAATATTGACAAAACTTCTGCTTCTTCTCAAGAAGAAATCAATGCTTTTTATGCCGATTGTCAAACGGCAGGAATTTCTTTCTATGCTTTGTGTGCCTCTAGCGATGATAATATTTTAGCTTTTGCAGAAGAAAACAACATAGAATATCCATTTTATTTTACAGATGAAACCACTTTAAAAACGATGATTCGTTCAAATCCAGGGTTAATGTATCTGCAAAAAGGAACAATTATGGGAAAATGGCATCATAATGATTTCCCATCTTTAAGTGATATAGAAGTTCAATAATTAGTTTTGTTAGCATTTGTCATCAAGCGTTTGAGTTATGGTTTCCTAGTAATGTGGGGAGTAGTAACTGTAGTATTTATACTCTTTAATGTTTTGCCTGGTGACCCAGCAAGAATGATGTTAGATCAAAGGGAAGATGCTGAGCAGTTGAAAAATATAAGAGCCAAATATGGCTTTGACAAGCCACTTTCTTCTCAATATGCTTTATATCTCAATGATTTATCTCCAATATCCTTGCACTCACAAGGGCTTAATGATTATTCTAACCTTGAATCCAAAGCATATAGCTACTTTAAAATAGTTTCTATCAAACATACAGATATCGTAATTAAGTTCCCTTATCTAAGGACATCTTTTAAAAAGTCTGGCAAATTAGTTAGTCATATTATTTCAGACACATTGCCCAATACGGTTGTCTTAGCACTTTCTTCAATACTTATTGCTATTGTAGTTGGTATTTTCATTGGGATATTGGCCGCTATCTTCAAAGACAGTTGGATTGACAAGTTGGCTCTATTTTTTGGAGTCTTAGGAATGTCAGTTCCATCCTTTTTTTCAGCGATACTCATTGCTTGGTTGTTTGGTTTTGTGTTAAACCATCTTACAGGTTTAAACATGACTGGCAGCTTGTATTCGGTAGATGATTATGGAAGGGGAGAGTTCCTTAGTTTATCTAACCTTATTCTACCCGCTATAATCCTAGGCGTAAGACCTTTAGCGGTTATTATACAATTGACAAGGTCATCTTTTTTAGAAACTTTGACACAAGATTATGTGCGTACGGCTTTTGCCAAAGGTTTAAGTTTTGTTAAAGTGTTGAGAAAGCATGTTTTGAAAAATTCACTAAATCCGGTTGTTACAGCCGTATCGGGTTGGTTTGCTAGTTTATTAGCAGGGGCTGTTTTTGTAGAATACATTTTCGCATGGAATGGTTTAGGCAAAGAAATTGTCGATGCATTAAATCAATTGGACTTACCACTAGTAATGGGAAGTGTATTGACTATTGCGCTAATGTTTGTAATTATTAATATTGTGGTTGATCTTATTTATGGATGGTTAGACCCTAGAATTAGAATGAGTTAAAATGAGAAAGAAAATTGTAGCAGGAAACTGGAAAATGAATAAAGATTTGAATGAAGGTGCTGATTTGGCTAACGAATTGTCAGAAATACTGACGTTATCTTCGAGCAATGTGGAAGTAATATTGGGAGTGCCATTTACACACCTTGATAAGATAGCCTCTATTTCTGATAAGTTTAGTGTAAGTGCTCAAAATTGCAGTGCTCAAGAAAGCGGTGCTTTTACAGGAGAAGTATCTACTAAAATGATACTATCTACAGGGGCAAAATACGTTATTCTAGGGCATTCTGAAAGAAGGGCATATCATCAAGAAAATAATGCCGATTTAGCTAAAAAAGTAGATTTATGTTTGTCGGACAATTTGAAGGTTATCTACTGTTGTGGAGAATTACTTTCTGAAAGAGAGTTTGGCAATCATTTTGCGGTAGTCAAATCACAGATTGAAGAAGCTTTGTTTCATTTGTCAGCCGAACAGATGTCTAGAGTAGTGATAGCTTACGAACCGGTTTGGGCTATTGGAACTGGCGTTACAGCTAGTTCAGATCAAGCCCAAGAGATGCACGCCTATATTCGTTCAATATTTACGGATAAATATGGTGTAGATGTAGCTCAAGATCTATCCATTTTATATGGTGGGAGTTGTAAGCCTAGCAATGCTCAAGAAATTTTTTCTAAAGAAGATGTTGATGGAGGTTTGATTGGTGGTGCATCTTTAAATGCTAATGACTTTAGTCAAATTATAAACGCATTTTAATGAACTATAAAGAAGTTATATTTTCATTTCAGCCTCTGCAACCGTGGAGTGAAATTCTTGTAGCCTATCTGTCTGACCTAGATTTTGAAAGCTTTGAGGATATCAACGAAGGAGTAAGAGCCTACATTAAAGAAGATGATTTTAACTTTTCTGATATAGAAAGCATTTGTAGTCAATTGGATTGTAAGATTGACATCAATCATAAAGTTATAAAGCAAGAAAATTGGAATGCCAAATGGGAATCTGATTTTCAACCCATAACCATAGGGAGTAAGTGTGGTATTCGAGCGGATTTTCATAAACCACTAGAAGTAGAGTATGAAATTATTATTACCCCAAAAATGTCCTTTGGAACAGGGCATCACGCAACAACTTATGGTATGATGGAGGCTATGCTAAGCTTAGATTTTCAAGATAAGAAAGTGTTAGATATGGGCTGTGGCACAGCAGTATTGGCAATATTAGCTTACAAATTAGGTTCTAATAAGGTTGATGCTATTGACATTGAAGAATGGGCTTACAATAATGCACTAGAAAATATTAGTATGAATGGAAGTTCAAACATAGTAGTGCATAAAGGTGGTAAAGAAAAAATTGAAGGAGAGTTTGATATAATTTTAGCCAATATCAATAGAAATATCTTGATTCAAGATATGTATGCATACTCTAGCCATTTGCTTCAAAATGGATTGATTTTGTTTAGTGGTTTTTACGAGCAAGATTTAGACTTGATAAAGCAAGAAGCTAAAAGACAAGGATTAAAATACATCAGTCATAATTCCAAAAATAATTGGGTAACAGCAAAATTTCAAAAACTATGAAAGCTATTAAAAAACTAACTTTTCTATTATCTTTTTTCATTTTAGCATCCTCTGTCTATGCACAATCAAACAAGAGGTTAAGGGCGTTTACTGATGACAATAAGGTCTTTTTAGAGGAAATCAATACCTTTATGCTAACGGGTTCTGCCTCTGAAGAAACTAAGAAAATGATGAAAGATTTTTCTAAGATGTGGGAAGGCAATACTTTTTCTTCGGATAAAAAATCTTCTATCATTGATTTATCCAACAAAATGTTGAAAGACAGAAAAAGACCAACTCATTTTGAGTCTTTGTTAAAAGCCATAGTATCATTTACAGATGCCGAATCCTTTGACACTCAGTTTAATAATTGGTCAGCTATAGTTAGTTTATTGATTGAAACTTCTCCAACTTCTAGATTACTGAAATTTTACACCCTTTCCGACGATTTATTTACTCTAAAAACACTTTTTAGAAACCGTTCTTTGAGTTGGTACACTTCTAACTTAAACTATCAATTTGCTATAGAAGATAGTGTGCCAGTGATAAAGTTCAATCAGCCCATAGATATGATGTGTATTGCTAGACAAGACACTATGAAAATAGCCCAAACTAGTGGTACATTTTATCCTATTGAAGGTTTATGGCGAGGAAATGAAGGTTTAATAGATTGGCGTAAGGCAGGTTTTAGTTTTGCCGAAGTATATGCCGAACTTTCAAAGTATTCTATTGCTTTAAAGCAACCTAGCTTTTCAGCAGACTCCGTGCGTTTTTATAATTTAATGGTTTTTGACGACAAGCCCATACTAGGAAGTCTTGAGAATAAACTGGTTGAAAGGAACAAGAATGATAGCAAGGTAGCTTATCCTAAATTCGATTCTTACGATAAGAAAATTACTCTTTCTGATTTAATTGAAGATGTAGATTTTATAGGAGGGTATTCTTTGTACGGCAACCGTTTTGTATCCAAGGGAGGAGATGGTCAATTAGCAAGTTTGATATTCTATCGTAAAGGTCAGCAATTTGTTCGTATTTCTTCGGAAAGAATTGCAATTACTGGAAAGCGGGTTTTAGCCTCTAATGCATCTGTAAAAATCATTTTAGCTAATGACTCTATTACCCACCCTGGTTTAAATTTTATATATGACCAAGAAGATAGACGTTTGGATTTAATTTCTGATGAAGATGGTATATCTTCTGCTCCTTATATCAATTCGTATCACGATTTAGATATGCGTTTTCAGAAGTTAGGTTGGAACATCGATGACGATGAAATCATTTTTGGAACCTTACCAGAAAATACTAGTCAGCCAGCCTTTTTTGAGTCCAATAGGTATTATACTGAAAAACATTTTGATGCATTGTTAGGAATAGATGCTCAGCATCCTTTAGTTAGGATTAACAATTTTAACAAGCAGTATGGTATCAATAATATATTCTTGATTGATGATTTTGTTAGGCTTTCGGGCTATTCCGATGATCAGGACATTCGTTTTTTGATGAATTTGGCTAAGCAAGGTTTTATCACCTACAATTCTGGATTGGGGACAGTAGGAGTAAAAGATAACGTTCTTCGTTATATTATGGCCAAATCAGAAAAGGAAGACCACGATGTTATTCGTTTTAAATCTAGTGCACCACAAGACAATGCGAATGCTATTCTGGACTTAAACACTATGGACTTAAAAGTTTTTAACGTTAAGCGGGTTCAGTTGAGTGAAGTAAGAGATGTCATAGCTTTACCTACTAAGCAAGAAATTGTTGTTAAAGAAGGACGTAATTTCACTATGGGTGGACGATTAATAGCAGGAGCAGGAGGACGTTTTAGAATAAATTCAGAAGATATAACCTTTAACTACGAAGATTTTAGACTTTATTTTAAAGACGCTTCAACAGAGGTTTGGATTCCTAACAATCAGGAGAAATACAATGAAAAAGGGGAGTTGGTATTAGAACCTTTAGAGAATGAAATTACTATTGCCAATGGCGAATTGTTGGTCGATACAACCATCAATAAATCGGGAATATGGAAAGAAGATTATCCCCAATACCCAATCATCAGAAGTTATGACCGTTCTAAGGTATATTACGACCAAGAAGAAATATTTTCTGGAGTATATGATAGAGAGCGTTTTTACTTCGATATAGACCCTTTCGAAATAGATTCTTTAGATTCATACAACCGTTCTTCGCTTAGTTTTCCTGGTGAGCTGAATTCGGCAAACATTTTCCCAAGTTTTAGAGAAGAATTAAGAGTGCAAGAAGATAATGCTTTAGGGTTCAAGATTGATATTCCAGAAACGGGCTATCCTTTGTATGGCGATAAAGGTCAATTTCATGCCAACAATAGATTATCATTAGACAAATCTGGATTAAGAGGTAAAGGAGGGTTTGACTATTTATCTTCGACTACACAGTCTGACGATTATATATTCTTCCCAGATTCTATGAATACCCATGCTAACACATTTGACCTCGAAAGAACAGCCAATATTGCTGAATTTCCTCAGGCTAGTGGTAAAACTATATATGAGCATTGGCGACCTTATGATGACGTTCTAATGGTAGAAAAAAAGACCGAAGATTTGGTATTGTATTCTGCTAAAGCAACCCTTGATGGTCGTTTTTATCTTCGCCCTAGTGGACTTACGGGAGCAGGTAATGTTTATCTAGAAGATTCCGAATTAAGTTCTAATTTATACTACTTCAATCACAATGAATTTAATGCCGATACAGCCGATTTTGTCTTGCACCGCTCTGATGATTTCAAAGCCATTGCCTTTGAGTCTGTAAACTTGCGTACGGAGATTAATTTATTAGAAAGAACAGGTAAATTCCAATCTAACGGTAACAATTCATTTGTGGCATTTCCTGAAAACCAATACATCTGTTTTATCGATGAGCTAAAATGGTTCATGGATAGAAGTTTGATAGAATTGGGTGTGTCTGAGGGCGGAAGTGGCTCTAGGTTTGTTTCTACTCACCCCGAGCAAGATTCCTTGTCTTTTGTTTCTAGAAAAGCCTCATATAGTTTAAAGAATTACATTATAGATGCTGAAGAAGTGGATGAGATACTAGTTGCCGATGCAGCTATTTATCCTGCTGATGGTTCTGTTACGGTGGAGACAGGAGCAAGAATGAGAAGTTTTAAAGGCGCTTCTATTTTAGTTAATAGAGATAAACGCTACCACGAATTATTTGATGCTGATGTGACGATTCATGGTGGTAAAAGTTATGCGGGTCGTGCTTCGGTAAACTACAAGGGTAGAGGTGTTGAAGAACAATTGATTCGCTTTGATTCCTTGTATGTCGATAGCATTTATCAATCGGTGGGTATAGGAACTATTAGCTCAGAAAGAGGGTTTAAGTTTAACCCTCAATTCTCTTACAAAGGGTCTGTTAAGATGGAAGGCTCTATGAAAGAGTTTTATTACGACGGTGCTTTTCAAGTACAACACGAATGTTACTTAGTCAAAGACGGTTGGGTTAAGTTCAGCGATTACGTTGGGGTAGAAGACATACAATTGCCGATAGGTGGTGAAGTACTTGACGAAAATGGCAAGAACTTGTATGTAGGCCCTATCATGTCAGAAGATAGAATCTATCCAGCTTTCCTTTCTGTACTAGAGCAAGAAACGGATTTGGTTATGATGCCTATTAATGGTTATTTATCTTATAATACAGGGCTTTCTATGTTTATTGTACAAGATAAAACTGATTCTTTGGCAAGTAAATTTACGATGACCAACGAGGGTTGTATAATGAAAGGAGAGGGAGAGTTTAATTTAGGACTTGATTTAGGACGAGTAGAACTTTCTACTATTGGTAATTTCAACTACAATGCTGTAGAGAATACCTTTAAAACTAAGTGTATGTTATCCTTAGATTTTTACATGAGCAATAACGCTATGGAATTTATGGGGCAAGACTTGTTTAACGACCCAATGGCAGATGAGTTAGAGATGAAAGAGAGTTTTTATATTCCTAATTTTAAAAGAATCTTGAAGGATGAGGATTTATCTTTTGAATACGAGATGTATGGACAGTTTCAAAAGTTACCATCTAAACTAAAGAAAACCCTTTATTTCTACGATGTTAATCTAGAGTGGGATCAAGAAAATTCAAGCATTATGTCTAAAAAGATGTTAGGCTTGGGTAACGTTAATGACTTCCAAATCAATAAGCTGTACAAAGGACGACTGGAGCTCAATAAAGATTATTCTGGTGACATCTTTAATGTCTATTTAGAAACAGATATTGGCGAGTGGTATTTCTTTACCTATTCTAATGAGGTATTACTCAGTCGTTCTTCAATAGAAGATTACAACATTGGTATTTTGGAAGTGAAATCCCAACAAAAGAAGCTACCAGCCTCTAAGGGACAAGCTCAATACCAATACGATTTGTCTTCAGAAACGGATGTTGATAACTTCAAAAAACGATTTTTTAGATAGTATTCAAACTTTGTATTTTTAGCGACCATGCTTACAGGCTCAAATATTGTTTTTCTAATACTTTCCTATCTAATAGGTTCAGTGCCTTTTAGCATTATAGCAGGTAAGCTATTGAAGGGTATTGATGTCAGAGAATACGGTAGTGGTAATGCTGGAGCAACCAATACCTTTAGGGTACTTGGAAAAACTGCTGGAATACCAGTTTTACTACTTGATATTCTCAAAGGCTATCTAGCCGTCAATTTGGTGTGGTACACTTCCTATGTGCCATCTACCGAGATATACATCAACTTACAACTTACTTTTGGTATAGCGGCAGTTTTGGGGCATGTTTTTCCTGTTTATGTGGGCTTTAGAGGAGGTAAGGGAGTAGCTACACTTTTAGGCTTTATGCTCGCTGTATTTCCAGAGGCAGCACTCATATCCATCGTTGTATTTGTATTGACATTACTCTTTTCAAAATACGTTTCTTTGAGTTCTATTTTTGCGGGTTTATTCTTTCCGTTTGGAGTGTATTATCTTTCAGTAACTTTAGTGCCTACTATGATGATTTTTGCGGTATTTGTGCCAATACTACTCATAGCTACCCATCAAAGAAATATAGAACGCTTGGTGCGAGGCGATGAAAATAAGGTCAGTTTAAAGAAGAAGAAATAATTTCATTTTTTTGCCTTCATATTCAATTAGCTATTTATATTTGCAGACGTTTTGGACTCGTAGCATAACTGGATAGTGCACTAGATTACGGCTCTAGAGGTTGGGGGTTCGACTCCCTCCGAGTTCACACATTTTAAAAATCCCCTTGACAATTTCTGTTCTTGGGGATTTTTTTTATGCGTTTCCTTGTGGTGCGTACTGAAAAAGAGAGCAGAAGTGATTAAAAAAAGACTAATAAATAACACCACTTAAAGATTGGATTTACGCCATGCGTGAATCCCAGTGTTCATGCAAAACAAAAACACCGTTGACTAAGAATTAATGTTTCTTCTTCTTTTTATCATATTAGCCTTTCTACTGATAATCGGAATCCCGATTGGACTTTCCTATTTAATTTATCGTTTCATAACCAAGAGGAATTACGACAAGCGACTAAGACTGATTGCTCTGATACCAACACTATTAATGTCATACTTGATTTATTCAGCACTTTATCCAAGCGAAGACTTTTATCGAATAGACTTTACCGAAGTAACAGGAATTGAATTACCAAAGCATGTTGAATTTAAGTACAAGTCTGCTACCTATCCCGACCAATTTGGAGACTATACTTCAATTTCGATTATTAATGTCGGGAATGACTTTTACAAGAATTTAACTAAGACTTTAACCGAAAAAGGATTTAAAGAAAATGGACAAAAAACCTATACAACAGAATATGATAAAGCATTAGAGTACACAGACAACTTGGAAATTAAAAAGGAGTTCACAATGGAAGAAGGTGGCGGAGTGTACTATTACGTCGGTTTCTTGACGGACAATGAAACGATAATTGTAAAAAGACTAAGTTGGTAAAAGAAAAAAGCCCCGCTAGCGCGAGCATCTTGCTCGTGCTATAATATATTACTTACTTAGTCTAAACTAGAACTAACAGTTTACCATCTAACTCTTTTCTCTTTTCATACAATTTTATCATCTTTAAGAAGTTGTTTTAGAATACCCATATTCTTAGTAGTTTTGCACTATGTATAAAATTATAATGTGTTTGTTTATTTCTGCAGTAGCATTGGCGCAAAATGTGACCGATGAGCAGGGTAGAAAGCAGGGCAAGTGGTCACAAAATCACGACAACGGACAATTGCGCTATGAAGGTAGCTTTGTAGATGATAATCCTTCAGGTATATTTTTGTACTATACAGAACGAGGTGTTCTCAAGGCCAATTTGGAATATTTTAATGAAGGTGAATCGGCTTCGGCACGTTTGTATCATGCCAATGGTAAAGTACAAGCGGTAGGACTTTACCAAAATGAGCTGAAAGAACAATTGTGGAAGTACTATGACAATAGAGAAAAGCTCATAAGAGAGGAAAATTATAAAAATGGTAAGTTGGAAGGTCAGACTATCTTATACTATCCTGATGGAAATGTATTAGAAAAGAGTACCTATGTAGCAGATAAAAAAGATGGCAAGAGTTTGCAATACTATAGAAACGGACAATTAAAGTTAAGTGCAAACTATAAAGCTGACAAATTGGAGGGCAGTTACACCCTTTACAATTCGGCAGGTGTCAAAAAATACAGTGGTAAATACTTAAACGACATCAAAGACGGCATTTGGAAGTATTACAAAGACGATAAATCTTTTGACTATCAGATAGAATACATCAACGGCATATCACAAGGTAGACAAGATGGATAAGAAAGGAAAAGTATTAGTAGCGATGAGTGGTGGTATTGATAGCACCGTTACGGCTTTGTTGTTGCACGAGCAAGGCTATGAGGTGGTAGGTATTACTATGAAGACTTGGGATTATGCCAATTCTGGAGGCTCTAACAAAGAAACGGGCTGTTGCAGTTTGGATTCCATTAACGATGCCCGTCAGTTGGCAGTAGATTGCGGTTTTCCTCATATCATACTCGATATACGTGATGAGTTTGGCGATTACATCATTGATAACTTTGTGGACGAATACATTGCTGGAAGAACGCCTAACCCTTGTGTTTTGTGCAATACACACATTAAGTGGGAAGCCTTATTAAAACGTGCCGATCAATTGGGTTGTGAGTACATCGCCACAGGTCATTATGCCCAAGTCAGAGAAGAAAATGGGCGTTATGTAGTATCCAAAGGCATAGACGAATGGAAAGACCAATCTTATGTGTTATGGGGGCTTTCTCAAGAGTGTTTGAGTAGAACCATTTTCCCTATGGGACAATACCACAAAGACGATATCAAGCAAATGGCTATTGATAGGGGTTATGAGGAATTAGCCAAAAAGCCTGAGAGTTACGAAATATGCTTTATACCAGACAACGATTACAGAGGCTTTTTAAAGCGTAAAGTCGAAGGATTGGAAGAGCAAGTCAAAGGGGGTAACTTCATCAATACCAAAGGGGAAGTCATAGGCACTCATGACGGTTATCCTTTTTATACCATTGGTCAGCGTAAATTGGGGGTTTCCTTCGGTTTAGATGCCTCTTATGTTATTGAGATTAAGCCAGAAACCAACGAGGTGGTAGTGGGTACTAAAGAAGACCTCAATAAACAAGAAATGGTTGTTAAGGGTTTGAATTACATCAAGTACGATAGTATACCAGATAATTTTGAAAGTTTAACCAAAGTACGCTACAAGCATCAAGGGGAACAATCGACCTTAAATAATATAGATAACGAAATAAAAGTCTTGTTTCATAAAAAGGTAGAAGGAATTGCTCCTGGTCAGTCTGCCGTTTTTTACGAAGGTAATGATGTATTAGGAGGCGGCTTTATTGCTAAACAATGAGACTATTAACGCTACTTATATTTCTTCCTTTATTCAGTTTTTCACAAGATAGTATATCTTTAAAATTGTGGATTGCTTTTGAAGATAAAGGCAGTTATACGGTCAGTGATTTTACCCCTTCAGAATTGTTATCGCCTCGAGCTATTGAGCGTAGAGCAAAACAAAATATCCCTTTGCACTATTCGGATTTGCCCATACCTACGGACTACCTTTTGACCTTACAAGATTTGGGATTTACAATCCTCAACAAAAGCAAGTGGTTTAACGGTGTAACAGCCTCATACTCTGGTGCTAATGTAGATACTTTATTGACTTTAGATTTTATTAAAGAAGTAGATTCTTTGCAATTATTTATAGATTTATCAGATGTCAGAAAAGCCTCAAAATTTGATGATATCGTTTTTGAAAACGATTATGGACAATCCAAAAATCAGATAGAAATGTTGTCAGGGGATAATCTGCACGAACAAGGCTATCAAGGTCAAGGAATACACATTGCTGTATTAGACGCTGGTTTTAGAAAAACTGATGAGATAGATGCATTCACCCATCTATTTGCCAATAATCAGGTATTAGGCACTTGGGATTATGTCGATGGCGAATCTTCGGTTTATGAAGATAACTATCACGGCATGTCAGTACTATCTACTATTGCTGGATATTTGGAAAATGAATTTTTAGGGACAGCACCAAAAGCTAGTTATTGGCTGTTGCGTACCGAAGATGCATCTTCGGAGACACTTATTGAGGAATACAATTGGGCAGTAGCTGCCGAGTTTGCCGATAGTGCAGGGGTGGATATTATCAATTCTTCTCTAGGATATACCACTTTTGATATTGCATCTCAAGATCATAGCTACGCCGATATGGACGGAAAGACAACCGTCATAAGCAGAGCAGCTACTATGGCAAGTCGTAAGGGTATGATAGTATGTAATTCGGCGGGTAATTCGGGTAATAATTCGTGGTATTATATTGGTGCTCCAGCTGATGCCGATAGCATTTTGAGTGTAGGTTCTGTCAATGCCGATGGTTTATCCTCCTCATTTTCTTCTTATGGTCCTTCCTCAGATGGTAGAGTCAAACCTACAGTTTCAGCACAAGGGGGTAATACTACTGTAATTACTTCTAGTAATGCTATTGCTACTAGTAATGGGACTTCTTTTTCCTCGCCCATTATTGCGGGTATGACGGCTTGTTTGTGGCAAGCCCACTACCAAAAAAGTAATATGCAAATTATAGAGGCTATAACACAGAGTGCCCACTTGTACCAAACACCTGACAATCAAATGGGCTTTGGTATTCCCAATTATTCCTTAGCTAACGCCTTGTTACTAGATATTGAAGCTATTGATGAAGTGACTTTAGACATTTATCCTAATCCAGTGTCTTCAAATGCTAAGGCATACCTTTATACTGCCAATCATACAAATATCTCCTACCGTTTAGTAGATGTACGAGGTCAAGAGATTTTACAAGGGAAAAACGATTGGTCCTACGCTTTGATTCCAATAGAAATTCCAGCTTTACCATCAGGAATTTATATCCTTGAGGCTACCATAGGGGATAAGGTAGTTGTAGAGCGACTGAATATAGTGGATTAGGATTTTTACCTCACTTTGATTTCAAACATCTTTTGCCTACCAATAAAGCCTTTCAAGATATCGCCATTATTCACTTGTCCAACACCAGCAGGAGTGCCTGTATAAATGAGATCGCCAATTTTGAGGGTGTAAAATTGTGAGATGTAGGCTATGATTTTGTCGAAATTAAAGAGCATATCTTTAGAATTACCTACTTGTACTGTATTACCGTTCTTTTCTAGTGTAAAATCAATGTTGTTAAGGTCTAATTCTTCTTTAGGAATAAAGTTACGGCTGATTACTGCCGAACCGTCAAAACCTTTGGCTTTTTCCCAAGGTAAACCTTTGGCTTTAACTTCTTCTTGAACATCTCTAGCAGTAAAATCTATTCCTAGTCCAATATCTTGATAATATTTATGAGCAAAGCCTTCTTCGATGTGTTTGCCTAGTCGATTGATTTTAATGACCAATTCTACTTCATAATGCACATTGCTAGTAAAATCTGGTATGAAAAAGGGGTGACCTTTGGGTGAAATAGCGGTATCGGGTTTTA
This sequence comes from Flavobacteriales bacterium, assembly GCA_016779995.1. Taxonomy (NCBI): domain Bacteria; kingdom Pseudomonadati; phylum Bacteroidota; class Flavobacteriia; order Flavobacteriales; species Flavobacteriales bacterium. The sequence goes on along the minus strand of JADHMO010000001.1, from coordinate 117,162 downwards.
GAAAAAATACGGGTTCACTAGGAATAGCATTACCTAATTCTTTGGCGTGATTGACATAATTTCTACCTATACAAATGATTTTCATAGCTGCATTTTTCTATTGCCGTCTTTATCAAAAATGGTTTTCAATTGTTTTTCTATCACTAATACTCCAATAACTAAACCGGCGACTAGAAATATAGTAGCGTAAAGTATTGTTGTATCTACATCGATATTGAATACTATTCCAATGAGTTGTAAGATACAAGTTAAAGCAGAAACTAAAAGCATCATATGTGTACTTCTTTTATTAGCTTCGTTCCAAGTATCTTGGTTTTTCATAGATAAAGTAGTTCTATGTCCATAAACATGATTGATTTTCTTAGGTGGAAAATAGAAGAATATTAGGCTTATCACTAACATTAACGGTCCAATTAAAAGGTGTAAAAAAATAGGTGAACCTTCCATCTTAGAAATCCCTCAGCTTGATTTGTGTTAAAACTTTCTTGGTATAAAGGGGGAAGTCGGCTTGTTGTATCCAAGAAAAATAGCCCGGGTTAGTTTGTAAAACACTGGCAACGGTTTGTCCTTTGTGTTTACCAAAGGAAAAACATTCTTCGTTGTCCTCATTATAGACGATGAAACCAGCCATATCGGCAAAAGGCTTACCTCTTTGTGAAAATTCGGACAAGAAGTCAATATCGTTTTCTAATTCTTGGTATTTTTCCAGTTGAGCGGTCAAAATTTCATAAGTAGCTTGTGTATCGGCTTCTGCACTGTGGGCATTTTCTAAGTCTTTAGCACAATAGAATTTATAGGCTGCCGATAGGGTACGTTGTTCCATTTTATGGAAAATATTTTGCACGTCTACCGCTTTACGTTTTTTCATATCAAAATCTACATCTGCTCTCAAAAATTCTTCTGCTAGTAGTGGTATATCAAAACGGTTAGAATTGTATCCTGCTAAATCGCAGCCTTCCATCATATTTTTAATGTCGTGTGCCAATTCTTTAAAAGTGGGTTCATTAGCCACTTTAGCATCGTCTATACCATGTACTGCAGTGGTTTCTGCTGGTATAGGTATAGTAGGGTTCACTAGCCAAGTTTTACTTTCTTTGTTGCCGTTAGGATATACTTTGAATACAGATATTTCTACAATTCTGTCTTTAGCTACTGAGACGCCTGTTGTTTCCAAATCAAAAAATACAATAGGCTTTTTTAGTGATAATTCCATATAATTTATATACTTGTGTTATCGTCAAATTGCTCGAGGTAATCGGCTACTTTGCGTAAGAAACTACCTCCTAAAGCACCATCAACTACTCGGTGGTCGTAAGATAGGGACAAGAACATCATGTGTCTAATACCTATTAAGTCGCCATGGGGTGTTTCTATAACGGCAGGTTTTTTCTTGATAGCACCAACTGCCATAATAGCTACTTGAGGCTGATTGATAATCGGTGTTCCCATAACATTACCGAAAGAACCTACATTAGTGAGTGTAAAGGTGCCGCCTTGTATTTCGTCTGGTTTAAGCTGATTGTTACGTGCTCTGTTGGCCAAATCGTTTACAGTTTTAGTAATACCCATCAAATTCATTTGGTCTGCACCTTTTACTACAGGAACAATAAGGTTGCCCGATGGTAGTGCGGCTGCCATTCCTATATTAATGTCTTTATGAATAACAATATTAGTACCATCTACCGATACGTTAATCATAGGGAAATCTTTGATGGCTTTGGCTACTGCCTCAATAAAGATAGGTGTAAAGGTAATGTTCTGACCTTCTCGTTTTTTAAAGTCGCCTTTTATTTTGTTTCTCCAATTTACTAGTGTCGTTACATCGGCTTCTACAAAAGATGTCACGTGAGGAGAAGTTTGTTTGGACATCACCATGTGGTCGGCAATGAGTTTTCTCATTCTGTCCATTTCAATAATCTCTTTATCACCGCTCATGCTTACAGTTGGAGGAGGGCTACTAACTGTTTTTGGTGCTGGTGCTGGTGTAGGACTGGCTGAAGGTTTAGGGCTTGTTGTAGCTTGTGTTTTATTGTTTAGGTAATTGAGTAAGTCGGTTTTAGTTACTCTACTGTCTTTACCACTTCCTGGTATGTTATCCAATTCTTCTATGCTTAACCCTTCTTCAGTAGCAATAGAACGAACTAGGGGAGAATAAAAGCGTTCGCCGTTATTTTCTATTTTTTGAACACTTTCTTTGACTTGGGCTATTTCTTCTTCAATTTTTTCGGCAACGACTTGGGGTTGGGGAGTAGCTACTTTCTCTTCTTTTTGAGGCTGTGGGCTTGACGATTGGCTATCTTCGGCAGAAGTTTCTATAATGGCAAATGCTTCGCCAACTTTTACTACCGCATCTACATCAAAAAGCTTTTCAACTAACACGCCTTCTAGAGAAGATGGCACTTCTGAATCTACTTTATCTGTTGCAATCTCTACTATGGTTTCGTCCATTTCTACGGAGTCGCCCACTTCCTTATGCCAATTGATGATGGTAGCCTCAGCTACACTTTCGCCCATTTTTGGCATTATTAACTCGATTTTAGCCATCTAAAAGTGTGTTAGTTTGTGTGGCTAAATTAGTAAAATATATTACTTAGTCTATGGCTTTTTTTTAACAAATAATCGTCTAAAAAATTGGTATGTAGAATGTAAAATCATTACGAGCTGAATTCCCAAATGATAAAGGGGGTATGTTTTAGGGTAATGCTTTTTTGAAAAAATCTTCATCGCACCATAAAAACGTTCAATGTATTTGAAACTGTATTTATCGGTACTTTCTCCTTTATAATGTAAGATAGGTACTGTTCCTAGATAGTAATTGCGATATCCAGCGTGTTGGATACGGTATGAAAAGTCGATGTCCTCGCCATACATAAAATAGGCTTCGTCTAAACCACCAACTTCATCGATTATACTTTTTTTAAGCCAAATAAAAGCACCTGCTAAGACTTCTACTTGGTGGTTTTCATCTTTGCTCAAATGACCTAAATAATAGCCGTTGAATAGAGCAGAATTGGGAAATAGTTTATTTAGAAAACTCAGTCTGCATAAAGATGCCCAGGGCGTTGGAAAGCCCCGCTTAGATTCTTTTAAAAATTGATTGTTAGCATCTAGCATTTGTACACCAATACCACCGCAGTTGTTGGTTTGTGTACTGAAGTTTAAACAGTCCTCAAAGGTATTTTCATAGACTAGCGTGTCAGGGTTGAGCAGTAAAATATACTGTCCTTGTGCTTGTGCTATACCTTGGTTGTTGGCCTTTGAAAAACCAAGGTTTTGAGTGTTGGCAATGAGTTTAAGCTCTTTAAATTCAGATTGTAACATTTGTACAGAACCGTCGCTAGAGGCGTTGTCAACCACAATGATTTCGGTATCTATGCTATGCGCTGCCTTCTGCACACTCAATAGACAATCTCTCAGAAGATTTTTGACATTATAATTAACAATGATAACCGACAGTTGCATAGACACAAAGATAGAATTTAAGTTGAATTGCTTAGGTTTATCTTTGTCAATAACTCTCTATCAATATCATTATTATTTAGATGGTTTCTTTTATTTTTGTGATATGAACTTTTCCTCAAAACTGATACAAGACGCCGTTGAACAGTTTGCTAAATTACCGGGTATAGGTCGTAAATCGGCTATGCGTTTGGCTTTGCATCTGTTAAAAATGGATAAAGATGAAGTGCGCAGCTTTGGCGAAGCCTTTATCGATTTGAGGGATAAGATTAACTATTGTCAAGAATGTCACAACATTTCCGATATAGATATATGTGAATTGTGTTCTAACCCCAATAGAGAATCCTCATTACTTTGTGTAGTAGAAGACATAAGAGATGTTATTGCTATAGAAAATACCCATCAGTTTAAGGGCAAATACCACGTCTTAGGTGGTATCATTTCTCCTATGGACGGTATAGGTCCAGCAGACCTTAACATAGAAAGTCTAGTGGCTAAGGTTGCTCAAGGAAATATCAAAGAAATCATAATGGCATTGAGTACGACTATGGAAGGGGATACTACCAACTTCTACATCTTTAAACGATTGAAAGAATACGGTGTTAAAATGAGTGTTATTGCTCGTGGTATTTCGGTAGGTGATGAGCTCGAATATGCCGATGAAGTCACTTTAGGTCGTTCCATAGTCAATAGAACACCTTATGAAAACTCTTTAGCTTAGCACCATGTCGCCAACTCTTATACTGTCCATTATTGCCATTTATTTTCTTGTTCTTATTCTCATTTCCTATTTTACTGGAAAAAGCGATAGCAACGATGCCTTTTTCTTAGGCAACAAACAGTCGCCTTGGTACATTGTTTCCTTTGGTATGATAGGAGCAACACTATCTGGAGTAACTTTCATTTCTGTACCCGGTTGGGTGGCAGATAGTCAGTTCAGTTATTTGCAGATGATATTGGGTATGACGGCTGGATATGTTGTTATTGCTAACGTTTTAATGCCCATTTATTATCGCATGAATTTAACGTCTATTTATGCCTATTTGGGCGATAGGTTTGGCGAGTCCACGCACCAAACGGGTGCTTTTTTCTTCTTACTATCAAGAACAATAGGGGCGTCTTTCCGATTATACCTAGTAGCCAATGTAATGCAGATTGCCATTTTTGACGCTTGGAATGTTCCTTTTTGGCTAACGGTATCCCTCACCATTATACTCATTTGGATATACACTTTTAGAAGTGGCATCAAAACTATTATCTGGACAGATACCTTACAAACCTTATTTATGCTTTTGGCAGTGGGTGTGAGTATATGGCTCATTTCGGATAAAATGGGTTTAGGTTTGGTGGAATTGAGTCATACTATCAGAGAGAGTCAGTATTCTCAGGTATTCTTTTGGGAAGGCAAACAACACTTTTTGAAGCAATTCCTTTCGGGTGCTTTCTTAGCCATTGTAATGACAGGATTAGACCAAGACATGATGCAAAAGAACCTTTCTTGCAGAAGTCTGTCAGATGCCAAAAAGAATATGTATTCCTTCAGTGTGGTGCTTATTGTAGTCAATATCTTTTTTCTAGCTCTAGGGGCTATGTTATACCTCTATGCCGAGCAAATAGGTATGGACATTAATAAAGGCGATGATTTGTTTCCCCTAGTGGCTTTAAAAGCCGATTTGGGTTTGGGTGTAGGCATCTTCTTTATTTTGGGTTTGATAGCGGCAGCCTATTCTAGTGCCGATTCGGCACTTACCTCACTAACGACTTCTTTCTGTGTAGATTTTCTGAATATAGAGCAGAAAGCAGAGCGACAACAAGTACAAACTAGAAAATGGGTGCATGTGGGCTTTTCGGTGGTTTTGGTCTTGGCTATTCTTATTTTTAAAGCCATCAATGACGACAGTGTTATATCGGCACTCTTTAAGGTAGCAGGTTATACCTATGGTCCTTTGTTGGGACTGTTTGCTTTTGGTATTTTTACGAAATGGAATATTAAAGATAGGGCAGTACCCATAGTGGCAGTTTTATCTCCTGTAATAGCCTATATCTTACAGCTTTATATTCCTTTTGGTTTCGAATTACTTATGGTCAATGGAGGGATTACATTCTTAGGATTGTGTCTATTAATTAAAAGAGCTTAAAAGCGTTTGCCGATAGTAATACCTCCAATGAAGTCGATACTTATAGGATAGCTTAAATTACCTTGCAAATTTTCATAAACATCTTTATTGTTAAAATCTTTTGATAGACCACTCATAATTTGGATAAAATAGTTTTTACTGTTTAGATATTTATAGCCAAAGGCTATGCCCAATCCTGTTTTACGAAATTTTTTATCTAATTCATGAGGTAGATAATAATCTTCATATTCGTTCATAAAAAAAAGGTCGAAATTTAGATGAGTTTCAATATAAAAGGTTGAATGGTTTTTTTCAAAATACATTCTATGATAAGGTCGAATAATTTGTTTATAATAGTACATTGAACCTACAAGAGTAATTTCATATTTTTCATTTCCAAAATAATTACCAATATTTATACCAACAGAATGACTCTTATTTAAAAGCCTTTCGTAGCTTATAACAGGTCTTTTATATAGTATATTAAGTGGGTTTATTGAAATCTCATTTTTTTGAGAGTATGCCGAAATACTAGATAATATAAGGCTAATTAATAATACTTTTTTCATAATCAAATGGCTTAATGTTATTGGTTTAGAAACGTTTTCCTATAGAAAGTAATGCTGTGTATCGAAAGCTTACGTTAATATCTGAATCATTTCCAGATGAATATTCATTTTTAAAATCTTTTGAAACTCCGGCTTTCAATTGAAAAACAAAGTTTTTAGCAGAAACTTTTTTGTATCCAATATTAAACCCTAATCCGATTTTATTGAATACCTCACTTACTGGATAATCATTATAAGGGTAGTAGTAAATCTTATCAAAATTGAGATGACTTTCAAAATAAATTTTGTTGTAATTCTCGCCAAAATACAAGCGGTAAAATGGTCTAATTATATTTTTTTCAAAAAAATCATGATCCAAAATATTTATTCTATTCTCATCAGTGTTTTCTCCAAAATGCATTCCTAAATCTATTCCAACAGAATGAACACCATCTTTAAAAAGCCTTTCATAAGTTATTGTAGGTTTCACAAAAAAAATAGACGCAGGACTTATAGTAACTTCATTTTTAGCCTCTTTTTTCTGTTGAGCGAAGCATATAATAGTAGAAAATAAAAGGACGATTAGGAATAGTTTTTTCATAGTAGTTTGCTTAAAGAAGATTCAAATATAGAGCTTAATGAAAACTATTCAAATAGTTTTGGCTATAATGTCTGCCGCTGTCTATTAGTTTTTGTTTTTCTTCTTTTTTAAGTTTTTTAATCTTGGGCGAAATACCTTCAGAAGATATAAATACAGTACGATTCCAATCTTCTTGCTTGAGCCCTTTGTTATTTAGGTTTTCAATGACATAGTTATACAGAGCTGATACATAATCATCGAGTTGATGTATTGCCATTGGAGCAAGTAGTTGGTGCTTGTTGTATTGTATTTGTTCGGCTCTTTCTATTTTGAACCCTAGGGTATGTGGGTTAATAATTCGTTTACCCTCAGAGATGCTATCGAATAGTGTAATGGGGTAGTTTAAGACTATTCCTCCATCGACCATAATATCTAGTTCTTGGTTTTCTTTTGGTTTCTCGTAAACATTGCCTAGACTATCTATAAATACCGCTTCAAAATAAAGAGGTATAGACATAGAAATACGTACTGCATCTTTTATTTTCATGCTTGGGTAGCTTTCTTTACTCAGAATTATAGACTGTTGTTTGTTGAGACAAGTTGCCGTTACGTATAAATCGATGTAACCTTCTTGGTTAAGTTCTGAAAAAGTAATGTTCGGATTGGCGGTTTTGTTCTCTATAATTGTTGTTAGCCATTTATCAAATCGTTTGGCTTTATACCAGCCAAATTGTTTTTTCATTCTATATATACCTCCAAAAAATAAGTATTTACCATTATTAAATTTATTCAATTTAGTTTGTGATATAATTTCACCGATTTCATCTGAAGAATACCCTATGGCTAACATCATAGCCGTAATAGCTCCTGCCGAAGTGCCACCTACTTTTTCTATTTGACTAATTAGCTTGTTGTTTTCCAATTCCTTAATAGCTCCTGCATAAGCTATACCACGTACTCCTGCACCTTCAAAAACTAAATTTTTAATGGTGTTTTGTGCATACAGTTGCTGACAAAAAAGAAGAATTAATAAGATGTTTTTCATGGCAAAACTAATTTTTAAGTTGCCGTTTTTTTATGTTGTGTATTTAGCCTGTACACTATGGCTAGACCACTTATAATCATAGCCAAGGAAATGAGTTCTGCCTGAGTAATCTCTTGTCCAAACAAGATGTAGTTGGTATTCACTCTTATTTTCTCAATGAAGAAACGTTCTAGACCATTAACTACCATATATATACCGAATAACATACCAGCGATGTTTATGCGTTTGCGTAAGTACCACAAGAGAGCAAATAATCCTAATGCCATTATAATTTCATAGATAGGAGTAGGGAAGACAGGGTATAGCAATTCGTTGCAATACGGGCCAACACAACCTTCTATTGGAACACCAGCATTGATGACGTTGTGAGGGTAGGTGTAAGCCCACGCCCAATCGGGTAAAAAGCTCAACCATTCGGGTTTAGGTGCTAGGTTGGTTATTCCCCAATCGCCATCGCCAGAAAAGTGACAACCCATACGTCCTATTCCGTAAGCTAACATCAGTCCGGGTGCAGCAGCATCACTAATGATTTTGTAGTGTATGCCGTACTTTTTAGCGTAGTAGATAACGGCTATTGCTCCACAAATTAAGCCTCCATAAAAGGTAAGTCCACTAAAGGATAGCAATTGCCCAATAGGGTCAGCCAAAAAGTCATTCATGTTTTCTAGGTTGTGAAAGATTTTAGCTCCTAAAATACCTGCAACAGCAGCTATCATAGTAATGTTACCAACTAATTGGTAGGGGTGAACCGTTTCATTGACTGTTTTGGGTTGATCCAATTCTTGTTTTTTATACTCTCTGTGTTTTAAAAAGGCGTTTAGTATAGCCCCTAAAAGCCCCCCTATTAAATGACCTTCAGTAGATAAGATAACTGCTTGTGGATTGCCTACAAATTCTGAGTAGTTAAGAGCAGCATAAAGTAATTTGTAACCTAAAATAAAGCCTAAGGCAGCAGCAGAAATTAATTGAGTAGTACTTATTTTTTGACCTACCAACTTGGGACGTTTTACCGCTTTTATTAAGCCAATTTTTTCTTTGCGTTTCAGTTCTAAAGCCAAAGTCCAGCTAGAGAAAATAAAGGCTAATGCCACAAAAAAACCAAAAGTTTGTATCGGTAATGGTATATAGACACCAAAAAGGTCGTTGAGTAAGTAACTAATGTTTGGATACATAAGAGCTTATTTAATGTGATTCAAAGATATAAATTCCATCTTCATCAATAGTGTTAAGTTTTGTTGGCATAAGTTGGTTTATCCACTCGCTATTAAAAGGAGCTTTTACACGAAGGTAATTTTCAGTAAAACCATACATAAATCCGTCTTTATTTTCGCCTTCAAACAAAACGGTACGTACACTGCCTTGTTGTTGTTCGTAAAAGTGTCTTTTCTTCTTAGCTGAAAGTACTCTCAACATTTTACTCCTTTTATGTCGTAGGCCTTTATCGACTACATTAGCCATCTCAGCAGCCTCGGTGTTGGCTCGTTCAGAATAGCTGAAAACGTGTAAATAGGAAATGTCTAGTTCGTTGAGGAAATTATAGGTTTTTAAAAAGTGATCTTCTGTTTCTCCCGGAAAACCTACAATAACATCTACGCCAATACAACAATGTGGCATTAAAGATTTTATGGTGTTTACTCTATCGACATATAAGTCGGTCAAGTAACGTCTTTTCATTTTTTTCAAAATATGGTCAGAACCAGACTGTAAAGGAATATGAAAGTGGGGGACAAAGGCTTTAGAATTAGCTACATATTCTATGGTTTCGTTCTTTAAAAGGTTGGGCTCAATTGAAGATATTCGTAATCGATTGATACCCTCTACTTTATCTAGCCCTTTGACTAAGTCTAAAAAGGTGTGTTGGTGTTTTTTATTGCCAAACTCTCCTTTGCCATAATCGCCAATATTAACACCAGTTAAAACGATTTCTTGTATGCCTTTTTCGGAAATGGCTTTTGCATTATTAAGCACATTTTCTAGTTTGTCACTTCTACTAATACCACGTGCTAAAGGGATAGTACAATAGGTGCATTTATAATCACAACCGTCTTGTACTTTCAAAAAAGCTCGGGTTCTGTCGCCAATAGAGTAGGCATCAACAAAAAAATTAGCATCATCTATTTCACAAGAATGAATTTCTGTATGCTCTTTTTTACTCAAGTCATTGAGGTAATGATTGAGTTTAAACTTTTCTGTTGCACCAAGCACCAAATCAACTCCATCAATCTGTGAAATTTGTTCTGGCTTTAACTGTGCATAACAACCAACCACCACTATAAAAGCATCTGGTGAGGTCTTTAAGGCTGAAGCTACTAAACGCTTACACTCTTTGTCGGCATTTTCAGTTACTGAGCATGTATTGATAACATAAATATCAGCAACTTCCTTAAAATCAACTTTTTGATAGCCCTCTTTAGTCAATTGTCTTGAAATGGTAGAGGTTTCTGAAAAGTTAAGTTTACAACCTTGGGTGTAATATGCAACAGTAGATTGATTTTCCATCGGTTGCAAAATTAACTTTTTCTATTGTTTATTAGGTTAATGTTTCAATAGAATACAAAAAAAATATAATTAGTGTAACCTTTACAATATCCTGTACGTAAAATGAAGTGCTGTCAAAAGCAATGTGTCGTTTTTTTATAGTTTTTTTAGTTTTTTGAAAATTCATTTTCCAGTCTTGTTAGAAGACTACATCTTGACAAATGCAAAAATAGCAAAACGTTTATCACGCAATGAAGCTAACCAAAAAGATGTAGTTCAATAAATCCGATAGCCGACATTTCGATTTATATTCCGACAGACTGGATTTTGAATTTTTTATTTGTGTATTTTTAGCACCAATGACAGCTTCTTCATTTCGACAATTTATTTTCTTTTTAGTTGTTCTAGTGTTCTTCTCGTGCCAGGAAAAACATTCTGATGAGAATTTATCCATTTTCAGATATAATGAATCGGCAGGAATAAATAGTTTAGACCCTGCTTTTTCCAAAGACCAAGCTAGTATATGGGTGGCTAATCAAATTTTTGACGGTTTAGTGCAGGTCGATTCTCAACTTAATGTTATGCCATCTATTGCTCACTCTTGGACTATTTCAGAAGATGCTCAAAGTTATACCTTTCACCTAAGAAATGATGTGCTTTTTCACCAGCATTCATTGTTTGAAGATTATCAAGATAGGGTGGTCAAAGCAGACGATTTTGTGTATAGTTTTAATCGTTTGACTGACAAAGCGGTATCTTCTCCAGGTGCTTGGGTAATGAACAATGTTGACTATTATGAGGCTATTAACGATAGCACTTTTTTTATTCGTTTGAAAACTCCTTTTCCTCCTTTTTTAGGCTTACTGAGTATGCCGTATTGCTCTGTTGTTCCTCAAGAAATTGTTGAAAATACTAGCTTTCGAGATGCGCCAATTGGCACAGGACCTTTTCATTTTCAATATTGGAAAGAAAATGTAAAACTCGTACTAAGAAAAAATGAGGATTTCTATGAAAATGGATTGCCATTACTAGATGCAATTGCAATTACGTTTATAAAAGATAAGCAAACAGCCTTTTTAGAATTTATCAAGGGTAATTTGGACTTTATCTCTGGGCTAGATGCTTCTTACAAAGATGAAGTACTTACGCCACAGGGTCAACTGCAAGAGAATTATATTGGAAGAATACAACTACAGACCTTACCCTATCTCAATACCGAATATTTAGGCTTTTTGATGGATGAAAATAATTTGTCAGCATCACAACATTTGGCGGTAAGAAAGGCTATTAATTATGGCTTTGACAGACAAAAAATGATTACTTATTTGCGTAATAACATTGGAAGTCCTGCAAATGAAGGTTTTGTGCCGAAGGGTTTACCATCATTTACAGATAGTTTGCGAGGTTACGATTACAATCCAGAAGTGGCAAGGCAATTATTAGCCGATTCGGATATATCAACCCCTATTTCAATAGAGCTCAATACTACCAGTTCCTACTTAGATTTGTGTGAATTTATTCAAAATCAATTGGCTGAAGTGGGCATTCAACTAGAAATAAATATTAATCCACCCTCCACACATAGACAAATGGTTGCGACTTCAAAATTAGATTTTTTTAGAGGTTCGTGGATAGCAGATTATGCCGATGCTGAAAATTATTTAGCATTATTTTATTCAAAGAATTTTTGTCCGAACGGACCGAATTACACGCATTTTTCAAATCCAACCTACGATAACTATTATGAATTGGCTCTAAAAGAAGTTAATCTAGAAAAAAGACGTTTTTATTACCATTTGATGGATCAAATGATTTTAGATGAGGCGGCAATTGTTCCTTTATATTACGATCAAGTAATACGATTTGTGCAAAATGATATTGTTGGTTTTGAATCTAATGCCATGAATTTATTGGAATTGAAAAGTGTTCAAAAGCTTAATCCCTAGTTGAAAGTGCTGACAATAGGGAAGTGGTCAGATAAATTGACCTCTGTTGTTTTGAAACTATTTATCTTAAATTCTGGGCTGTGTAAAATATAATCTATTCTAAGCGTAGGAAATTTTCCATTGTAAGTCTGTCCTAATCCCGTTCCAGCATTAGTAAAGCTATCATTTAAACCTTCTGAGAGTTGCTTATAGCTAAAAGAAGTGGGTGTGTCGTTGAAATCACCACACAGAATGATTGGGTATGGTGAGGTATTCATATGTGCTTTTATGGCTTTGACCTGTTTTGCTCTTTTGAAAAAAGATGTTTTAAGTCGCTGGATGATGCTTTCAGCACCTTCTACGGAAGGTCTGTCTAAAAACTCATAATCCTCTTTTTCAAACCAATTCGATGCTAGATGAACATTATACACCCTAATACTATCGTCTCCTATGGCTATATCACTATATATACAAACGTTATTGGTTCTTTCTCCAGAAATACTAACTGTTCCTTTTTTGAATATAGGGAAGTTGGAATAGGTTGCCATTCGCCAACTTTTTCGTTCACTCTGTAGTCCAATATGACTGTGGGGATAGTTAAGTTTTGGTAGTTCTTCTGGAGCGTAAAATTCTTGTAGGCAAAGAATATTTACGGATTCCTTATTTAGATATTCTATAATTTCTTGCTTCACATCGTCTTTCTTAATCCAATCGTAGGCATTGAATAAACGTACATTGAAACTCATTACCGAAAATTTTGCTTCTGTCTCAATTCCTTTATCTTGTATGTTTATGAGGTTTTGAATATGCCCATAGCCTAGTAATATGACAATAATATTAGCCCAAAAATGTTTTTTGAAACGTATAATCCAATAGATAGTAAATAAAAGATTGATGAGTAATAAAAAAGGATAGATTAAACCTAGTAAGGCGATAGGCCATAAGAAAGTGTCGGGGCTTATATATGATGAGGCATAGGACAAAAAAAGTGCGAAAAGCAACAACATATTTAGTATGTACAAGATGCCGTTTAGCATATCTTTATTTTTTACTGGCTTTAAATAGGGTTTCTTTTTCTTCTTTGTTTAAGCTCTCGTATCCAGATTTTGCAATTTTATCTAGTATTTTATTGATTTTATCTTGGTCATTGACTTTATTCTCTCTCCACTGGTCATCAGTCATGGGTCTTTTATAAGCTGTTTTTAATGGCTTTGTTGGCTTGAATAGATTAACCAAATAATCCATTAGATGATTAAACCATCGGCTAGTATCTTTTCCTTTTAACAATTGGCGACTGAAGTAGAATCCATAAAAAGCACCACCCAAATGAGCAATATGACCTCCTGCATTTCCTTGAGGTATTAAAATTAAATCCAATACAATTGAAACGATAGCTATGTGTTTTAATTTTACTCTACCGATAAAAGTGAGATTTACAATATAATTGGGTACATAAGTAGCGATAGCAATAAGTATAGCTAAGACAGATGCCGATGAACCTACGGCTATAGATTGCTCAAGTACTGACTCAAAAACAGGAAAATAATTAAAAGCAAGAATATAAAATACCCCCCCCGTTAGACCTCCTAAAATGTAGGTGCTAACTATTTGTTTGTTACTCAAGTATTTTAAGAAAATAGCACCTCCGAAATATAGCCATAAGAGATTGAAAATCAGATGAATAAAGCCGTTGTGAACAAACATGTAGGTAATAATTGTCCAAGGCTTAGAAAGTAATTTTTTGCTTTCAGCAGGAAGTGCTAATATTTCAATTATTTCATAGCTAGTTAAATTGAATAGGAAGAAGAAAACACCGAGAATTTTAATAAGTACAAAAACACCGAGGTTGATGTAAATGAGGCGACTAAGTAGGTTGCCTTGTTTGAAGCTGTTTTTTAAGTCGTTTATTATCATGTTTAATAAAAATGTTGACTATTCTTTCTCCAATATTTGATAAGCAAGTATCCAAATAACATACCTCCAAGATGTGCAAAGTGAGCTACGTTATCTCCTGGATTATTTTGTAAACCTAAATAAAGTTCTAATGCGCCATAAGCGGCAACAAAGTACTTAGCTTTGATAGGGATTGCAAAGTAAAGGTAGATAAGGGTATTTGGGAAAAGCATTCCAAATGCTAATAGTAAACCAAATACAGCACCAGATGCTCCAACAGTAGGTGTGTGATATAATACATTCAATTTACCCATAAGAGGATTTACAAAGTTTTGTCCATTCTGTATTGCATTATAACCGTCTGCCAATACCATATTTATTTGCTCTACTGACATTTGAGCTTCTACCATTGAAATCTGAAATTGATTGACTCCTAAATGTAAAAGTGCTGCTCCAAATCCAGTTAGCATATAGTAAATTAAAAAACGCTTTCCACCCCAAATATTCTCTAGTTGATTACCAAACATCCATAAGGCAAACATATTAAAGAGAATATGAGAAAAATTACCGTGCATAAAGAGGTGTGTCACCAACTGATGTGGTCTAAAATCAGGTGATTGCCAATTATGTAAACCAAATAATTTATCTAGGTCTATACCAAAGCTACTTCCAAGAACAATTTTTCCAAGAAAAAACAAGGCGTTGATAATGAGTAGGTTTTTAACGACCTCAGGTAAATAACTAAATCTAGCAGGACCAATGTTCATAATTAAAACTTTTTAGCTAATTCTTCTAAAGTTAAGGTAATAAGTGTTGGTTTTCCTTGAGCTGTGGTATTGGGTATTTGACAAGCAAATAAATTATCTATGATAGAACGCATTTCCTCTGGGTTTAGTTTACGTCCAGATTTGATTGACATAGTTTTTGCTAATGAACGGGATAAATTGTCGTGCTTTTCTACAGAAGATTCATTCTTAAATTGCTCTACCAATTCTTCCATAACACTCTCTAGCTTTTCCATTTCTACATCTGTAGGAGTTCCCAATACGACAATACTGTTTTTGTTTAGATAGTCAAATCTAAAGCCCATATTCAAAAGCTCATTACTTATGGTTTTTACTATTGCCATATCAGAAGGAGTCAGCTCAACAGTTTTAGGAAAAAGCAATTGTTGTGACGGACCTTCTTTGTTTTGCATTTTAAGGTAGTACTCGTACAATATTCTTTCGTGGGCTCTTTGTTGGTGTATAACCATTAATCCCGATTTTATACTAGAAACGATATATTGATTATTTAATTGAAAAATAGTTTTATCGGTTTCTTCTGAGTCTTCATTCCATCTTTTTTCTAATACCTCAGTTGTAGTGTTGGATTGTGGGGCAGGAATATTCTCAAATAAATGCTCCCAATTTTCTGTTTTTACTTTAGGAGGTGGATTATAATTATTATCAGGTTTTTTCTTTTCTTCAAATGGATTATAGCTAGAATCCACTTTTATGCTGGGTTGTTTGAGTTCTGACTTATTAGAAGTCGGAATATTCTCAAAAGCGGGGTCTTTTTCAAAATCTAACGAAGGCACAATGTTATGTACTCCTAAGGCTCTTTTTACACAGGAGCGAACGATAGCGTAAATGGATTTTTCATCCTCAAATTTAATCTCTGTTTTAGTGGGATGAATATTGACATCAATAAACTTTGGGTCTATCTCAAAAAATAAAAAATAAGAGGGGTGGTTCTTTTCTGGGATAAGGTCTTGAAAGGCGTTGCTTATAGCATGGTGTAAATAACCGCTTTTGATAAATCGTTGATTGACAAAGAAAAACTGTTCACCTCGTGTTTTTTTTGAAAATTCTGGTTTTCCTACAAAACCATTGACTACAACTAGAGATGTTTCTTCTTTTACAGGGACTAATTTTTCGTTGTATCTATTTCCAAATATGCCAACAATTCGTTGTTTGAGTGTCGAAGATGATAGCATAAATATTTCTTTATCATTGTGAAAAAAACTCATAGCACATTGGGGGTGTGCTAGGGCCATGCGTTGAAATTCATCGATGATATGTTTGAGTTCAATGTGATCTGATTTTAAGAAATTCCTTCTAGCTGGAACATTGAAAAATAAATTCTTAATGGATATAGATGTGCCATTGTTAGTAGCACAATTTTCTTGTGATTTCAATTCACTACCTTCAACGATAAGTTTTGTGCCAAGTTCCTTGTCGTGAAGTTTGGTTTTTAATTCTAAGTGAGAAATTGCTGCCATAGATGCCATAGCTTCCCCTCTAAATCCCATAGTACGAATGGAAAATAAATCGTCAGCTTTTTTGATTTTAGAAGTAGCGTGTCTTTCTAGTGACATTCTTGCATCTGTATCACTCATTCCTGAGCCGTTATCTACTACTTGGATAAGTGTTCTACCAGCATCTTTTACTATAAGCTTGATATCAGTAGCTCCTGCATCAATAGCATTTTCAATCAATTCTTTAACTGCAGAGGACGGTCTTTGTATGACTTCACCTGCGGCTATCTGATTAGCTACATGGTCTGGTAAAAGTTGAATTAGGTCTGACATATTAGATTTTCAATAGGGCAAAGCTAAGTAATACTAAAATTATAACGATAAGAATTATGCGTTTATTTGAGGTGCTATTTTCTTTAGAGCGTTTAGAATGTTGCCAATCTTTACTAAATCTCAAAGTTGTTTTTCCGCTTTCAGCAGATTTCACCCTGTTGTCTAAATCTTCCTTTTGAGCATCGTAGTACCTCGTCTTGAAATCAAATTGACGATGCCTTGATGTTTTAAAAAAGCTTGGTAGTTTGGGTGCTTGCATATTACAAAAATACATAATTCTTATGCAATAGAGTAGGGTGGTAGAATGGAGGTTTTTTGATGTCTTTTTTACCTTACATAATGTTTACTAACACTTGTGTAAAATCATTTGATTTATACCGATGTAAACGTTTTAATGCGACTTTTAAGTGCAATTTTACTACAAAAGTAAACATTTTATATATAATTTTTATAAAACACATATTTTCAGCAAGTTATAAGTTTTATATGAATAAATAAAGTAATGTAAATAGGTGTATTTAAGCTTTTTTTAGATGAATTTTATACCATTTAAAGTATAATACTACATAAATAATGTTTACATTTGTAACAGGTGAAAAAAATGGAAAATCGTATTCAAAATATCATAGAAAAGTATGGATTAAGTTCTAATACTTTTGCACAAGAAATAGATGTAAATAGGTCTACTATATCACATATTTTGTCTGGTCGAAATAAGCCTAGTATTGAGGTTCTGCAAAAGATACTTAGACGTTTTCCTGACGTTTCAGCTAATTGGTTGTTGTTGGGTCAAGGAGCTATAGATGATACTAACTTAGCTCCTTCTTCCTCTCAAGTGCCAAAAGAAAATACTATTGAAACAGTCAAGTCAATCGATAAGATAGTCGTATTTTATTCTGATAATAGTTTTGAAGAATACAAGCCGAACAAATAAACTTTTTATTTTTGCTTCATAATTGCCACTTATGATGTATAAAATTCTTGTTAAACCAATCTTATTCTTATTCAATCCTGAATTTATACATCATCTCATTTTCAGAATTATAAAATTAGCTTCCTATATTCCATTTAAATTAACTGTCTGGAATAAGATTTACAGAGTAAATGATGAAAAACTTAAAAGAGAGTTATTTGGCTTGACATTTGATAATCCAGTGGGTTTAGCCGCTGGTTTTGATAAGGATGCTAAGCTATTTGATGAATTAGCTGCTTTTGGCTTTGGCTTTATAGAGATAGGAACACTAACACCTTTAGCTCAAGCTGGTAACCCTAAGCCACGATTGTTTAGGTTGCCTGAGGATCATTCACTTGTCAATAGAATGGGCTTTAATAATGATGGTGTAGAAGATGCTGTAAAACGTCTTAAAAAGCGTAAAACAAAAATTATTATCGGAGGTAATATTGGTAAAAATAAAGTAACTCCTAATGATGAAGCTGTTAAGGATTATGAAATTACTTTTGAGGCACTTTTCGATTATGTAGATTATTTTGTAGTCAATGTAAGCTCACCTAATACCCCTGGTTTAAGAGAACTTCAAGAGAAAGAGCCACTCACTAAGCTATTACTTCGTTTGCAAGAATTGAACAATGCTAAAACTGAAAGGAAGCCTTTGTTATTAAAAATTGCACCAGATTTAACCAACGAACAATTGGATGATATTGTTAGCATAGTTGTAGAGACCAAATTAGACGGCTTGATAGCAACTAACACGACAATTGATAGAAATGGTCTTAAAACGTCTGAAAAGAGGCTTAAAGCTATTGGAAATGGGGGGCTAAGTGGTCGAGCGGTCAAAAAGCGTTCGACAGAGGTGATTCGTTACATCTCTGAAAAATCGAATAAAAGCTTTCCAATTATTGGAGTAGGAGGAATTCATTGTGCAGAAGATGCTATTGAAAAGTTAAGGGCAGGAGCGAGTTTAGTTCAGATATATACGGGGTTTGTATACGAAGGCCCAAGTATTGTCAAAAAGATTAACCAAGGAATTCTGAAGCACTTATGAAAATCATAGAATGTCCTAGAGATGCTATGCAGGGGATTACAGACTTTATTCCTACTGCTCAAAAAGTGGCTTATCTCAATTCATTATTGAAAGTTGGTTTTGATACATTAGACTTTGGTAGTTTTGTGTCTCCTAAGGCTATTCCTCAGATGAGAGATACAGCAAATGTCCTCTCTCAGTTGGACGATTCTAACACTCGACTTTTGGCTATTGTTGCCAATCAAAGAGGAGCTGATGAGGCTTGTTCTTTTGACCGTATTGATTATTTAGGATATCCTTTTTCAGTATCAGAGAACTTTCAGAAACGTAATACTAATAAAAGTATTGACCAATCTCTGTCTTTAGTTGAGCAATTACAAAATACTTGTATAAAACATCATAAATCCCTAGTAGTATATGTATCTATGGCATTTGGTAATCCTTATGGGGAATACTGGCACGAAGATATTGTCGCTAAATGGGGTGAAAAGCTATCCGATTTGGGTGTTAAAACTTTAGCCTTATCTGATACAATAGGGGTTTCTAATCCAGATAATATCAAGCCTTTATTTTCTTTGCTAATCGAAGAATATCCACAAATAGAGTGGGGTGCACACCTACATACTCACTTGGAAAGTTGGCGAGAAAAAGTTGAAGCAGCATACAATTCAGGTTGTAAACGTTTTGATGGAGCTATCAAAGGGTATGGCGGTTGCCCTATGGCAAAAGATGATTTAGTGGGTAATATGCCAACAGAAAAATTACTTTCTTTTACTCAAGAGAAGAAAATAGAAACAGGTATTAATACACTAGCTTTTGAAAGTGCCTACAACAAAGCTATTGATACTTTTTAGCTCACTATTGTTTCATAATGAGTTGAATGTCTGAGGTTTTGTCTAAGTAGTTTACTTTTACTAAATAACTACCATTGCTTAGTCTATTCAGATTTAATAAATTCGACTGCTTTTCCTCCATAATCAATTTTCCATCGATTGAAAACAAACTGATATGTTCTATATCTTTTGAAGACTGTACATAAATACTCGAACTAGTAGGGTTGGGGAATATTTTTGTGATTTCATTATTATCAAAAGTTAACCCAACTGCTTGAGTTATGTTTATTGTTTCTTGTCCGATTAAATTTGAACCATCTTGTGCGACAGCTTTTACAATGACATCACCTAATGAAGTAGGTGAAAGTAATCCCTCATCATTTATAAAGGCAGAGCCTGTATTGTTGACTACTGTCCAAGCAATCAATGGATTAGTAGCATTTTGAGGTAAAATTGTAGCATTCATTTGTAAATAACCATTCAAATTGATTGATGTAGCCCCATTTTCTCCTTGTACTTCTATTGAGGTTATATAACGATACAATTCATTGATAGTAACGATAGTATCTCCAATTGTACCACTGCCATCAGCAGCATTTGCTATAACTTTAACTGTTCCTTGACTAACACCTGTTAATATGCCTGTATCGAATGCAATTGTAGCTTCTCCAGTTAAATTCTCAACGCTCCATGTTACATTAGAAGATGTAGCATTAGAAGGGCTAACAATAGCCTCCATCTGCAAGTCATTTTCTTCATCTACAGACATTAAACCGTTTTCTCCCTGAACAATGATAGTAGTGATAGGTATGTAGTTAATGAATAAGTCAAACGTATCTGATACTGAATTAGAAATAGTAGAAGTAGCAACAACTTGAACAATTCCTTGAGAACCACTTTGTCCATAAACCATACCGTTTTGATTTATGCTTGCATTAGCTTCTAGTTCAACTATATCCCAACTTACTTCTTGGTAGGTGGCATTTTCTGGATAAAATATGACACTCATTTGAACGCTTTCATTGAAATCAATTTCTGTGACAAAGCCATCTGAATATATTGAAATGGAATCTAAATTGACAGGTAATACTGTAATGTATTTTGTATCACTTAAATTTGAACCATCATTGGTGCTGGCTGTTACCAAAACTTGACCTTCTGTTACACCAGTTAATAGTCCATTGTCGGCAATAGTAGCACTACCTCCCTGATCGCTTACTGTCCAGGTCAAATTTGTATTATCTGCATTACCGGGTACAATTGTGGAATACATCTGTAGTGTTTGCCCAATCAAAACAGTAGAGTTATTATTTTCTCCAAAAATCACCAAAGATGTTATCAAATTGGGATTAATTATGATTGAGATTGTATCAGTAATTGTAGTACCTAAAATAGTTCCTTCAACAAGTACTGTTCCAGAAGAAGTGGCCGTAAGTAATCCAGTATTATTTATAGTAGCAGAACCACTAACGTTACTTACACTCCAAATTACGTTTTGATTACTAGCATTGCTTGGAAGTACATTGCTAATCATTTGTAAACTTTGACTATTTAATATAGTTGTAACTCCATTTTCTCCTTCAATTTCTAGAGACTCTGGTAAAATATCTTGAGAAGCACCGGCTAGAATTGCGGTATTTGGTAAACTTTGATAGGCATAATCTTTGATAGTTAAAGTCTTATTCTCATCAAATGATACTCTTATCCAACCATAATGAAGAATACCATTTAAGTTGATTTGAACTCCGATGTATTTATCCCCAAGTTCTTGAAATGTATTGTTTTCAGAGTCTGCTATTATTGGGTCAGGTATAGTCATTCCCCACAGACCACTTTGAAGATTAGGTCCAATAAGTTCATTTTCATTAACGACTTGCAAATACCCCGCATTATAACTGTTGTTGCTTCCACTTAACCACATTGTATGACTATTATTATTAGGGTTGGTAATGTGAGAAAAATAACCGTATCCAATAAATGAATAATCATCCCATCTAAAATCAAATTCTGCATTCCCATCGTTATTAAAATCTATTTCAACAACCCCATTGACTGACATAATTATTGGGTCTAGAGTAGTACTTGCATCTGGCTCAATATCTGTGTATATTATTTGAGAAAATAGACTCTTGGCGAATAATAAAATTATACTTGTCAGTATTACATTTTGTTTTTTCATAATCATAAGTTTATTGATTTAAACTAAATTTTCTTTTGATGGTTCTTTTTCCCATATCATTTTTATATTGAACTACCAATAAATATGAATAGACACCAGTAGGACAAATTTTGCCTCTGTAGGTGCCATCCCATTTTTCGTTATAATCACGACTTTCGAAAATCTGTTCTCCCCAGCGATTAAAAATTTGTAGGCTGTAATATTTTGAAGGGATACAATTCGATTGATAGCCAAAAAAGTCGTTTAGTCTATCTTCATTAGGGGTAAATACATTAGGTAAAAACTCTTCACATAGACAATTTTCAGCATTTACTTTAATGCTATCTGTTTCAACTCCACATGTATTAGAGGCGCTTACCCAATAAACGCCTGATTCTCTAACTATCGTCGCTGTATCAGTATGACCGTCGAACCATAATAAATTATCGTATAATTCAGCTTTTACTTTAAGTAATAAGGGGAAGTTTTCACATATGAGAGTATCGTCAGTAGTTTCTAAAATGCGAGGAAGTAATACTCTATTTACTTTGAGAGTGTCTGATTGTATAACACAATTCAGTTTTTTTACGGTTACAAAATATTCTCCATCATAATGAATGTCTTTTGAAGTGCTCTTATCTCCGTCATGCCAAGAATAATCTTCATAATCTTTATCTAAATCAATGGTAAAGAAATCACCCTCACAAATGGTGGTATCATTTCCTAAATTTATTGAAGGTATAAAAGTTACGTTAATAGTATCTGAAGCTGTGCATTGCTCAATAGAGGTAGTCAAATGGTATTCTCCAGATTGTTTTATTTCTAAAGAAGATTGTGTGCTACCATCAGACCATTTGAAAGCTGTACCATTCGTGTTGGCTTGCAAAATGACTTCTTCATCAGGGCAAGCTGTAAAATCTTGACCTAAATCCATATATGGAGGTACAATTTCTACTACTTGAAAGGTGTCAGTACGTACACATCCATCTTTTGAATAATGAATGGTATATTCTCCAGCACTATTAATGTTTATTTCATTATCTGATATACTATCATTCCAAAAATGATAGTCCAAATTACTACCTGCAAATAGTAAAAAATTTTCGTCTTCACAGTAGCTAGTATCGTTAAAAGTTCTTGGTAATTCTATTAGATTAACAGTTATACTATCTCTAAGTACTTTTAAACCATCCTTATATAAGTCTACAAAATATATACCTTCAGTATTCACATCTATTGTAGATGATGTATCTCCAGTATTCCATAAATACTGACTGCCGCTTATGGGATTGCCTATAGTTATGGTTTCCCCTTCACATACTGTGGTATCTTTATGATTGAAATCCATAACTGTGAATTTGATGTTGTCAAAATAAGCCTGTACACCAGCTTCTTGATCTATCTTGATTCCATTTAGGTTATATGGGTTGTTGTTACCGGTTGAGGCTGTGTCAAAATTTAGATTTATATTTTGCATTGTGTTTATTGTAACCCAATCAGCTTGGTTCGTTAAATTCTTTCTAAATACACTAGCACTACCTTGATAGTTGTTTGCATAAAAATCAATAACCATAACATATTTTACCCAGCTAGGTTCAAGTACCATTTCCACCGCTACCATTTCTGAATTAGCATCAAAAAGTTTAAGATTTGCGTTTTGATTACAGCCAAACCATTGTATGCCAAAACTTCCTTCATTTGGGTCTGATTGTCCACAGTTTTGACCAAAATTACCGTCATTATTTTGATCAAATGCTAACCTAAAATCCTTACCCCAACATCCACCTGACATTTCAAATTCAAGAATTAGAAATTGTTTGTTTTGAAATGATGGAAATGACCAATCGTTATTATTAACTCTACTTATCACAACATGTTGATTGCCCCAGCCACTATTAGACATTATAGTTTTACTAGCTATATAATCGCCATCTGTCGGCATATCAGTAATTTGAGGTATCAATGGTGTTCCAACAACTGGACAATTATATCCATTGTTCATAGATGACATAGAAGTACTGTAATGCCACCCATCTTGATTAGTAATATCTCCATTAGACAAATTTTCAAAGTCGTAAATAGCAACTTGTTGTGAAAATGATAAAAAAGTAAGAAAGGTGAAGGAGTAAACAAGTAAACATTTCATCACATTAATTGACTTTAAGTAAGAAAACAAATATAGGGTAATTTTTTGAGATTTTTTTTAAGAATTAGGGCTAACTTCGTATCGTTACGGGTTCATATAAGAATTAATAGGGAAGGAGGTGTAAGTCTTCAAATGTTCCTGCAGCTGTAAGCTCAAAAACAACTTAAGATTTAGTCCATTATTCTACAAGAATGGGAAAGCCACTTACTTAAGCAGTACCTTGAACATAGCCAGGATCAACGTTGTTGTGCTCAAAATCGTCATAAAAAACAACCGACCAGTCGCACTGAGCATAAAGAGTAATATTTATAAAAATAACTAGAGTAAATAGAATTAATGATTTCATATCCTGTAATTTACTGTATTAAACTAAATTTTCTTTTGATGGTTCTTTTCCCCATATCATTTTTGTATTGAACAATTAACAAAAACGAATAAATATCAGTAGGGCATATTGAGCCTTTGAATGTTCCGTCCCATTTTTGTTTATAATCATTACTCTCAAATATTTGTTCTCCCCATCTATTAAAAATCTGAAGACTATAATATTTTGAAGGAATACAATTAGATTCATATCCAAAAAAGTCATTTAATCTATCTCCATTTGGTGTAAAGACATCAGGCAAAAACTCTTTACATAAACAATTTTCTGTTGTTACTTTAATACTGTCCGTAATAACTCCACATTCATTACTAGTGCTTACCCAATACACTCCTGAAGTTCTTACCAATGTTACAGTATCAGTATGACCGTCGAACCATAATAAATTATCGTATAATTCAGCTTTTACTTTAAGTAATAAGGGGAAGTTTTCACACATGAGAGTATCGTCAGTAGTTTCTAAAATGCGAGGAAGTAATACTCTATTTACTTTGAGAGTGTCTGATTGTATAACACAATTCAGTTTTTTTACGGTTACAAAATACTCTCCATCATAATGAATATCTTTACTACTGCTTTTATCTCCATCGTGCCATGAATAATCTTCATAATCTTTATCTAAATCAATGGTAAAGAAATCACCCTCACAAATGGTGGTATCATTTCCTAAATTTATTGAAGGTATAAAAGTTACGTTAATAGTATCTGAAGCTGTGCATTGCTCAATAGAGGTGGTCAAATGATAATCTCCAGATTGTTTAACTTCTAAAGTAGGCCGCGTACTACCATCAGACCATTTGAAAGCTGTACCATTCGTGTTGGCTTGCAAAATGACTTCTTCATCAGGACAAGCTATAATATCTTGACCTAAGTCTATATTTGGAGCTAAAATTTCGATTACTTCTATTGTATCGAATCCTATGCAACCATTTTTCTCGAAATATAATGAGTATTCTCCAGGTGAATCGATTTGTAATTGATTATACGTACTACTATCGTTCCATAAATAAAAGTCCAAGTTTTGTTCTGCAAATAATGTTATAGATTCATTCTGACAAAATGAAGTGTCATTGATTACATTATCTAATTCCCTAAATCTGACATAAGTACTATCGGACAAAATTTTATTATTATTAATGTAAAGATCAACAGAATAGCTACCTTCTGAAGTTATTTCTATAGTTGGTGTAGTTTCTGCTGTGCTCCATACATACGAAACTCCATTTATTGGTTTTCCTAAAGTTAAAGACTTGCCTAAACAAATAGTGGTATCATTAGGAAATAAATCAAAAACAGTAAACTTTATATCGTCAAAATATGCAGCATCACCTCCTTCTTGAAGAATAATTCCGTCAAGGTTAATTGGATTATTTTTTTCAGCAGATAAAAAATCAAATCCCATATTTAAATTTTGCATTGATACTACTGGAGACCAGTTGGTCTGTCCGGTCAGATGTTTAGTTAAAACACAAACCTCACCTTGATAATCATTAGCATAAAAATCTATAACCATTAAATACCTAACAAACCCCCAGTTAACTTGGTTATCTGTTGCAATTACATTTGATGAGGCGTCGAAAAGCTTTAAATAAGTTGGTGTATCACATACAGACCAACTTAACCCAAAACTCGCTTCATTTATATCTTCTAATCCACAATTTTCACCATAGTTTCCATCCATGTTTTCATCGAATCCTAATTTTACAGATCTATTCATACAGCCCAAACCCATTACGAATTCAAACATCAAAAATTGTTTATTTTGTAAAGAGGGGAATGACCAATCAGCGTTATTTTTTCTGCTTATTAATACAATTTGATTATCATAACCACTTCCAGTACGTATAGCCTTACCAGCTAGATAGTTTCCTGAGTTACCAAGCACACTAACCTCAGTGACTAACGGATTCCCAATTACTGGGCAATTGTATCCATTATCTAATGATGACAACGATGAGCTATATTGCCATCCATCTTGACCATTAATATCACCCTCAGACAAATTTTCAAAGTCATATACAGCAATTTGTTGTGAAAATGATAAAAAAGAAAGAATAGTAAAAGAGTAAATAAGTAAGCGTTTCATCACAATTTATCGGCTTTAAGTAAGTAAATAACAAATATAGGGCATTTTTTTGATTTTTATTAAGAAATAGGGCTAACTTTGTGGCGTTACGGTTTCTGAAAAGAATTAATAGGGAAGGAGGTGTAAGTCCTCAACTGTTCCCGCAGCTGTAAGCTCATAAAGAACCTAAGATCCACAGTCCACTGTTCTGTAAGAATGGGAAGGCCACTTAGGAGAGCAAGTCAGAAGACCTGCCATAACAAACGAACGGAAAACCTCGGGATAAGGTGGTCTTAGTATTTGTCTATAAACTTAAAAAAATAGAATGAAAAAAGTAGTATTAGTGTTATACCTTATTTATCAAGGTGTTGTAGCACAAAATGTAGTTAATCAAGTATTGATACTTAATGAAGGTCGTTACAATTACACAACTGGAGAAATAGAAACTCCTGTTACTATTGGAAGCTATGATCCTGTCACTAACAATTACTCAATAGTAGACACAATAGAGGGAGCTCGTTTTGCTTCAGATATGATTATTAATGGTGATTATTTCTATATAGCTGCTGATACACAACTTCTCAAGTATGATTTGAATACATATGAGTTGTTAGCTAGTCAATCAGTTACTGGAGTAAGAAATATACTAATTGTCAATGACAATTTATTTGTTTCAAGAGGAGAGTATGGAGTAAGTTTTGATTCATACTTTCAAATTTATTCAAAATCTGATTTAACTTTTATTTCAGAATTAGATACTACTGAAGGCCCTAAATGGACTACTCAGAATATGGTACATACCGATAATAAACTTTATGTGGCAATTAATAATGGTTTCGAATGGGGCAATGAAAAATCACTAATTGGCGTATTGGATTTAAATACCTTGAGTTATTTGGAGGAAATAGATTTGGGCTCGGATGCTACTAATACCGATAATATGATGATTACAGACAACTATATTTATACTGTTAATAATAAAAACTGGTCTGGTGCATCCTTTTCAAAAGTAGATTTAAGTACACATTCTTCAACTACTATTAATGTTTCTGATGTGAGTACAGGTTGTGGTACATCTTGTTTACGAGGGGATAAAATCAACTTTCAAATATCAATGGATTCTGTTTTGTTAGAATGGGATCCAGCAACGCTATTATCTTCGGGTAATCCTTTGGGAATCAATCAAAACTTTTATGAGTTAGCTTACGATGAAGTCAATAATTATCTATACGCTTCCGAAACGGACTATTCTACGTATGGAAAAGTACACATTTATGATGCAGACAACAATTTAGTTTCTGAATTTGATTGTGGTGTATCACCAGGAACCATTGTTTTTGATGTGAGAAGTACAACTTCAATAGAAGATTACTCTATCAATCAAACTCAAGACGATGTCTTTTTCGATTTGTTTGGAAGAAAAATCAATCAAATTGAAAATCAACCAAAGGGTGTTTATATCCGTTCAGGCAAAAAGATTTTCAGACAATAATTTTTTTAAAAAAATTTATCAAAGGAGCTTCGGCTCCTTTTTTTATTTTTTTATATTTATCAAAATTGAAAAATTATGTTAGAACTCGCTGCAATTATAGTTATTGGTTTATTGGCTCAATGGATAGCATGGAGAATGAAAATACCAGCTATTTTCCCTTTAATCATACTAGGTCTTGTGATGGGGCCTCTTTCAACTTTATTTTTAGACCAAAAATGGATTGATCCAGAAAATATTTTTGCTGGTAAAACCATGTATTATTTTGTTTCACTTTCTGTTGGGGTTATCTTATTTGAAGGGGGGCTTACCTTAAAATTTAAAGAAGTTAGACAGTTAGCAGGTGTAGTTAGAAACTTACTTATTGTTGGCCCAATAGTTATGGGTATAGGTGGGGCATTAGCAGCTCATTATTTCCTAGATATGGATTATAGAGTAGGTTTATTATTTGGTTCGTTAATTATAGTTACTGGTCCAACAGTAATTGCTCCTATTCTTAGAAGTGTTCGTCCTAAGAAAAATATTAGCACTATTCTAAAGTGGGAGGGTATAGCCATTGACCCTATCGGTGCCTTGGTAGCTGTTTTGGTTTATGAGTTATTATTTGTTTCTACTATGGGGGTTGGTGGAGATCATTCTATGGGACTAACACAAGTAGCCTTAAAAACCTTCTTTTTAACCTTATGTGTGGGAACTTTTTTTGGATTACTTTCAGGCTGGACTTTACATACATTACTTAAAAGAAATTTGATTCCTCATTTTTTAATCAATGTTCTTTCTTTAGGTTTTGTCATTTTTGCTTTTGCTGGTGCTGATACTCTACAAGCAGAATCGGGTTTATTATCTGTTACTGTCATGGGGATTTTATTAGCTAATATAAAAACTCCAAATCTAGATAAGATTCTAGATTTTAAAGAAAGTCTAACTGTTATTTTAATATCCGTACTCTTTATCATTCTTTCCACTAAAATATCTATGGAGGATTTAAGATTGTTAGAAATTAATTCTTTATACATTTTTTTAATTGTTGTGTTTGTACTTCGCCCTATAGTAGTATGGATAAGTTCATGGAAGTCTGATTTGAATTGGAGAGAAAAAGCCTTTGTAGCTTGGATTGGACCTAAAGGTATTGTTGCTGCTGCTGTTGCTTCTTTATTTTCTTTGTATTTAATGTCGGATAAAATTTCACTGCCTCCATCATTAAAAGAAGATGTGGAGTTATTAGTTCCTTTGACCTTTATGATAATTCTAGGAACAGTAACTTTAAATGGCTTATCAGCCAAATTTGTGGCAAGGTTGTTGGGATTGGTTCAGGACGTGAAAAATGGAGTAGTTATTGTAGGGGCAAACGAGGGTTCTATTAGTATAGCTAAGTACCTTGAAAAACTCCATATTTCAAACACTCTAGTTGATTTATCGAAAGAAAATATTCGTCAAGCAAGAGCAGCAAATTTAAATGTCCTCGAAAAAAACATCCTTTCTAATGACGATGATTTAGAATTTGATGATGTTGGACATTTATTAGCACTTACTTCTAGTAATGATGTCAATATTTTTGCTTGTAGAAAACTCAAGTCAACCTTTGGAGAATCTAATGTTTATCGTCTTATTACTGTTAATGAGATAAAATTTGATGCTTTATCTAGACCTAATAATATTTTGTTTTCAGATGACTCAGATTATATTAAACTAATAGAATTGGTAAGAAAATATCCTGAAGTTCAGGAAATAAAAATAACCTCAGAAGACCATTTAAAATCTCTTTTTAAAAGTGATAAGGAGTCATATCTGCCTATACTTCTTAGAAGAAATGACACCATTCAATTCATTACTGTTGATTTTGAATATCAATTCGTAGAAGGAGATGTTCTAGCCTATATTGGGGAGTTAATTTAGTTATATTTGCGCCCTAAAATTAACTCAATGAAAACTACTGCTCTTACACAAAAACATATTGATTTAGGTGCTAAAATGGTGCCCTTCGCAGGATACAACATGCCAGTTCAGTACCAAGGCGTAACAGTTGAACACTTAAATGTTAGATATAAGGTAGGGGTTTTTGACGTTTCTCATATGGGAGAGTTTTTTGTTGAGGGACCTCATGCTTTGGATTTAATACAAAGAGTAAGCTCTAATGATGTTTCTGCTTTAGTTGATGGTCAAGTTCAGTATTCTTGCATGCCTAATTTAGAAGGAGGGATAGTTGATGATTTACTAGTTTACAGATTCAATGCTGAAAAATATATGTTGGTAGTTAATGCCTCAAATATTGAAAAGGATTGGAATTGGATAAGTCAATTCAACACAAATAAAGCTATTATCTCAAACTTATCCGATGATTACTCTTTACTAGCTGTGCAAGGCCCTATGGCATCACAAGCACTTCAATCGCTTACTTCGCTAGATTTATCAGCTATGAAGTATTATACTTTTGCTTTAGCTGATTTTTGTGGATTTAATGATATCATCATTTCTGCTACTGGATATACAGGTGCTGGTGGCTTTGAAATATATTTTCCAAACGACATTGCCGAATCGATATGGGAATCAATTTTAGAATCTGGTAAATCTTACGGCATACAGCCCATAGGTTTAGCTGCTAGAGATACTTTGCGTTTAGAAATGGGTTTTTGCCTTTATGGTAATGATATTAATGATGATACATCACCTATTGAAGCTGGATTATCATGGATTACTAAGTTTAATAACAACTTTAACTATTCTAAAGAATTACAATTACAAAAAGAAAATGGTGTTCAGCGTAAAAGAGTAGGTTTTGAAATGCTAGACAAAGGTATTGCTAGAAATGGATATACAATCCTTAATGAAAAAGATGAAGAAATTGGCTTTGTTACTTCAGGTACTATGTCACCATCACTACAAAAATCTATTGGAATGGGTTATGTGAATTCAGAATATGCTAAAAGCGATACTAAGCTGTATGTTCAGATAAGAAATAAGAAACTCAAGGCCCAAGTCGTTAAATTACCATTTTACAAATCATAGTTTCTATGAACAATATTAAAGTTTGCTTAACCCCATCTCTTTTTCCGATATATTCGGATAGAACAAGTGTTGTCGTTGTTGTTGACGTGTTAAGAGCTACTTCAGCAATATGTACTGCTTTAGAGCTTGGAGTTGAGTCTATTATGCCTGTTTCTACATTAGAAGATGCTCTAGATTATAAGGATAGTAATGAGTATGTAATAGCAGCTGAGAGAAATGGCAAAATTGTTAGAGGTTTTGATTTAGGAAACTCTCCGACAGATTATTCCAATCATTTTCTTCAAGGTAAAAAGATGGTGTTGACCACTACTAATGGGACAAAAGCCATAAATATTGCTAAACAAGATCATTTTGTTGTGACGGGTTCATTTTTAAACTTAAAAGCCTTGACTTCATTTTTGGTAGAGATGGACAAGGGTATTATTATTTTATGTGCTGGTTGGAAAAACGACTACTGTCTAGAGGACACGCTATTTGCAGGTGCATTAACCAAGGAATTAATTAAAAATGATAAGTTTTACTATGATAACGATTCTACTGCCAGTAGTTTAATACTCTATGAAAAGGCTAAAGACAACTTATTTGAGTTTTTAAAAGATTCTCAGCATAGAAAACGTTTAGCGCATTTAGGAATAGAAAACGATGTCCGTTATTGCTTAGAATTGAATAAATCTGAAGTAATTCCTATTTTAAAAGACAACGTATTGATTTCTCATTCATGAAAAAGCTAATACTAAGTTTCATTGCTATCTTTTTATTTAATAATACAGTATTGACTTGGGGCTTTTTTTCTCATTATAAAATTAATAAGATGGCAGTTTATACTCTTCCTGAGAGTATGAATACATTTTTTTTAAATCACATTCATCTTTTAGAAGATAAGGCTGTAAATGCTGATAAGCGAAAATTCACCGTAAAGGATGAGGCACCAAGACATTTTATTGATATTGATGCTTACAGTGTTGATTCACCTTTTGCCGTAATGCCAAAAAAATGGGACGATGCTGTTGCAAAGTATTCAGAAGATACCCTTATTAAGTATGGTATATTACCTTGGCACATCAACAAGCAGTACCACATTTTAGTAAAAGCCTTAAAGGAGCATAAAATAGAGCGTTCTATTAATCTTTTATCGGACTTAGGGCATTATGTAGCAGATGCTCACGTTCCTCTGCATACGACGCTTAATTATGATGGGCAATTAAGTAATCAAAAAGGAATTCATGCTTTTTGGGAGTCACGCTTACCAGAGCTATTTGCCGAAAATTATGATTTTTATTTACCTAAAGTCAGCTATCAAGACGATATATTATCTTACGTTTGGTCAATTGTAGAATCTAGTTATTCAGCTAAAGATTCTGTTTTAGCGTTTGAGGCTAAATTAAATAAAAGCTATAGTAGTGATTTAAAATTTAGTATTGAACAAAAGGGGCAGGGCGATAAAAAAGTGTACTCTGAAGACTATTCAAAAGCCTATCATCTAATGTTAGATGGAATGGTTGAAAGGCAAATGCGAAAATCTATCTTAGCCATAGGTTGTATTTGGTATTCAGCTTGGGTAGATGCTGGCCAGCCCAATATGGATGAATGGCAATATCAAGAAAATGAATAAAAAAAAGACTTTGCGATAAGGCAAAGTCTTTATATGATTTTTTTAAAATATTTTAGAAGTAGAAAGATAAACCTACTGAAAAGTTTATTCCAGATCCAGCAATTGTTCTCTCTGTGGTTTTTTCTCCCATATCAGCAACACTTAAAATTGGATGTATAGCATCTTCTTTCATAGTAGCTGTAGAGTTGTACATATAGTAATTGAATTGCGGTTCAATACTAAATTTATTAGATAAAAAGGCAGAAAAACCTAAGCCTAAATTAATTGTAGAAGAGGCTAGTTCTGTTGTTTGGCTAACTGAACTGATAGCATCTTTAACTTCTTCTTTTCCAGAGGCCATTCTGTAGGAACCATCAACGAAGATGGAGTTACCTTTTCTTAGTTGAAAGTTGTATCTGACAAAAGGAGAAATCGTCATTAAAGTTTTAGAATATGTTAAGTCATTATCAACCGATGCGGCCACCAAGCTATAAAGTTCTAAATAGTGATTAGCATAAGTTGTACCATTAGTGGTTACATCTGGAAGACCTGTAAACCAAACATTTATCATACTATCTGCTAAACTAGCATTAGAAATCTCAGAATCAGGATTTGTTTTGAAAAGACTTGTTTCAGTGTCATATCCAAAGCCTACACCAAGCATTAGCTTATTAGCAATAAAATATCCCATTTTTAGATTGACATTAAACTCACTTTGTTTATCCTGGTCTAATTTATAAGAATAGGGGAATAAAAAGTCCAAGTTCAAACTGTCTGTAGCATTAACTAAAGTATCTCTAAAACCCGTAAAAGTGACATCGATAGTGTTTTCTGAGTTAGTAGTTGAGCTGAAATTAATATTACTACTTGAAGCACCAAGAAACCAATTTCCTTTTTCAAATTGGGCATTTACTTGAGTAGTAGCGATAACTAATATGATTAGAAGTATATTTTTCATAATAGTGGTTTATTGTTGTTTTAATTGTTTGCTAATATAAGCTATTTGCATCATTGATTTAACATTACTGGCATTACTAACATCAAAACCTCTTCATTTTCTGATATTCCATCTTGAGGAATTATTATTCCAGCTCGATTGGGAGCACTCATTTCTAGGTTAATTTGTTCTGATGAAAGATTATTAATCATTTCCAACAAGTAACGTGAATTGAAGCCAATTTCGATGTCTTCGCCAGAATAGTTACAGCTTAATCTTTCAAAAGCTTCATTTGAAAAATCTAAATCTTCAGATGAAATGTGTAACTCAGAGCCTGCAATTTTAAGACGTATTTGATGAGTAGATTTACTAGCAAAAATAGCAACTCTACGAATGGAATTATAAAATTCTAGTCTATCAATAGTTAACACATTAGGATTTTCTTTAGGTATTACAGCCTCGTAATTAGGATACTTTCCATCTATGAGTCGGCAAATTAGCTCGATTTCATCAAATACGAAAAAGGCATTGGTTTCATTGTATTCTATTGACACATCACTATCATTAATCAATGAATTTTTTAAGAGTGTAAGCGGCTTTTTTGGTAAAATAAATGAAACTATACTATCAGCTGTGGCATCAGTTCTTCTGTATTTAACAAGTTTGTGGGCATCCGTAGCAACAAATATGCAACCATCAGATGATAATTCACAAAAAACACCAGACATAATAGGTCTTAATTCATCGTTGCCTGTAGCGAAAAGCGTTTTATTAATTGCTGATGCTAATACTTCTGAAGGCATAGTTGTTTTAGAAGCAGAATCCATTGATGGTGTTTTTGGAAATTCATCACCATTTTGTCCAGCCAGTTTGAACTTACCATTTTCAGAACCTATTTCTATACCGTATGTATCTTTATCGATTAAAAATGTAAGAGGTTGATCTGAAAATGTTTTAAGCGTATCCAATAATAATTTGGCAGGAATAGCGATATTTCCGTCTTCATCTGCATCTGCATTTTTTACCGTAGTTTTCATTGTTGTCTCTAGGTCAGAGGCAGAAATGGAAAGTGTATTATCTGATATTTCAAACAGGAAGTTATCTAAAATAGGGAGGGTGTTACTTGAGTTTAAAACACCACTAATGGTTTGGAGTTGCTTTAGTAATTGAGCACTAGAAACTATAAATTTCATATTCGTTTTTTCTATATCTGTTAACAAACAAATATATAAGAATTACATTTCTTAGTATGATATACTTTTCAACTATTTTTCAACAGAAAATTGAGGTGTTCTTAAAAGTATTTTATCGAATACATAAAACTGTATAAGTATTAAGTCAGAGTTGAGTTTAGCGTACATTCTATCTACATCATACTCTAGCTTTTGACAGTTTTCCTGCATATAATCTTCTCTCTTTGGTTCTTTGTGATAAGCTATTATAGAATCCATTTTCCCATTTGTATCGGTTATACGTATAGTATAAAAGGGTGTGCTATTGAAAATAGAGTCTTTTTTTGAAAAGTCATTCATAAAACCTTCGCATTTAACGGACTTGAACAGATTAAAATATTCTTGACCTTGACTGTCTGGTATTATTTTAGTAGTGTTGTTTTTGGTGAAACTGTAAAACTTTTCCTGACGATGCATTTTAAAGGATTTGTTGTCGTCTTCGTGATTGATTACACTTATTGTCTTTATATCATTGCTATTGTAAGAAAAAATAGTTCTATCTCTCCACAAGTCACTAGCAACTGTAGTACCATCTATAGTATATCTAGGAGCTAAAAAACCATTAAATCCAGGTATATAAACCACAAAAGCACGGCTTGAATTTTCCAGAAGCATAAAGCTACCTATTAAATCCTTAGCTTCTCCGCCAACATAGTAGGTTTTGTGTGCTAGATCTAAATTATTAGTAAATATTTCAACTTTAACGGCTGAACTGGCAAGGTTTTTTATAACCTTATCATGTAAGCTGTTGCTAACAGGGTGCTTGACTTCAATATCTTTAATTGTTTTAAGTAAGTATTCTATGGCTTCTGGGCGAACTTCAAATTTATCGTCTACTAGCCATGTGCCACTATCTCTACTCACAGTAACTGAATTGCCGTGTTTGTCAGCAAAAAATACCTTTTGAATACTAGCCGTGTCTTCAACAGCAAAATCACTTAATTCTTCGCTTAAGGTCGTATCATTCTTATTAAGGAAAAATAGTATTAGTGATGCTATAATCAGTAGTGCTAATAAAAATATTTTTTTCATCTGTATTGTCTTTTTCTCACTACACCAAAAATAACGATTATTAGAGAGATGATAGCTAGAGGTGATAAAGTATTAATCAACTGCCATTTTAATCGATTATTTTTGATTTCCGATTTATTTAATAATCTGAGGTTGACTTCTTTTGCCCTTATATTGATTAGATTTTCATTATCCATTAAATAGTTCAAAGCATTAACAATTATTTGCTTGTTGCCATTAAATTGAGATTTGCTAAATTGATTGTAACCGAGTGGAAATGCATTTCCAGAAGAGGAAACGTGATTTTTTATAATATCTCCATCTCCGAATACTATCATTTTATTTGAAGGGCTTGTTAGCTTCGGTTTTAAGCTTTCGTTATTAGGTGCAATACGGTTTTGAAATGCGGATTGAAATTCTCCTTCTAACAAATATGCGATTGGTTTTTCACCAGCATTAAATTGTTCTATTTGTGGTTCTTTCTCTAGTATTGATAGACTAACTCGATGTGGAGCTCTAACTATTTTTGAATAAGGCGAGGAGAACAACAAAGGTGTTTTTTTGATGTTGATTGCCTTGACGGTATCTAATGTACTTACAAAAGCACTCTTAATTCCATCTAAGTTTTTGACAATAGATTGTTTGTTTTTAGGAATAATAATAGGGTGGTAGAACCATGGGAGTAATTGTTGTTGTGGTACATTTCCTTGATATCCAACAATTATAGGTATTTGGTCGGCTTGAAAATCCATCACCAAATCGTAATTTACTCTAACACCATATTTGAAAAGTAAGTCTGTGAGATTTAAATCTAAAGGAACTGCCATTGAAAAAGGTGCATTTCCTTTTAAACTATCCATATCCATAGCTACGCCGTCCAGAAACCACATGGTTTTTCCACCATTCATAATGTATTGGTCAATCAAAAATTTATCAACTTCAGTAAAGGCTTTAGTAGGTTTAGCAATGATTAGAGCCTTGTATTGTAGTAGTCGTTTTATTTGATTACCAAGACTTGGCGAGTTGTTTTGGTCTAGTTCATATTCTTTAATATCAATTCTATCGATGCTAAAGTACTCTGACAATGAGCCTTTTACAAGACCTAAAGAATGATTTATGTCGGCAGTTTCTAATTCGTCTAATTCATTATGCCCATCTAAAAATGCAATCTTTGGTTTATAGTTAGTAATGAGTTTGTGGATAGCATTGGTTAGTTCATACTCGATACTTTCAACAGAATTATTAAGTACATTTTCAGGATTGGTGCCAATTTGATTTTGTAAGAGGTTTAAAGATTGACTTCTACCTTTGTAGTAGATTATAGCTCCTGGGAATATAATCTGCTCACTATTACTGTTATTTGCTTGGACTTGAAGATTAGTTGGTTCTAGACCATTTTCTGATAATTCTTTATAAATTTTCTTTCTATCCTCTGGGCTATCGGCTTCATTAGGGTCAATAAACTGATATTCTATTAAAGTATTGTGGTATCTGAATTCGTCTAATGTCTCTTGACAAGAGTTTCTAAGCCTAACGAATCCAGCAGGGAGGTTGCCATTCAAATAAACCTTTACATAAACAATGTCATCAATTGAGTTTAAGGTTTCCTTAGTGGCATCGTTTAATGAATATTTTTTTTCTTCAGTCAGGTCTAGCCTAAAGTACAGTTTACTAGCTAAAACATTAATTGCTATCAGTACAATTAGGTTAATGAAAAGAGATTTATGTCGTTTAATTGCTATCATTTTTTTCTGCTGATTGAGTGGCTAGTAAGTTGTATAAAAATGACATTTAAACTCAGAAAATAAATAATATCTCTACTATCAATAACACCTCTGCTCAAACTGTTGTAATGCGAATCCATTCCAAGATATGAGATAGCAATTTGGATTTTTCCGTTAGCTATTTCACTAGCAATTAAATCCCAACCTAAATAGAAGAATGCACTGATAAAAATAGCTGTGACGAAAGATGTGATTTGGTTTTTGGTAGTAGAAGAGGCATAGACTCCTATGGCAACAAATACACTTGATAAAAGCAGTAGTCCAATGTATGAGCCAATAATTCCAGCAGTATCGATGTTTCCTTCTGTTTCGGATAGCTTAGATAAGCTAAAATAATAAACTACAGTAGGAAGTATAGCTAAGAAAACAAGGGTTAATCCTGAAAAATACTTGGACAAAACAAGTTTGGTATTAGAAATAGGTGAGGTTTGAAGAACCTCAATAGTACCTTCTTTATATTCATCTGCAAACAAGCGCATGGTCAAAGCCGGTATAAAGACTAAAAATAAAAAAGGGGATAGAGAAAACAAACCATTCATCTGTGTAAATCCAGAGTCAAGAATGTTAAAATCACTAGATATGAGCCATAAAAAAGCACCATTTGTGAGCAGATAACTCAAAATAATAATAACGCCTGAGTTATGGCTGAAGAATGTGTTTATCTCTTTTTTAAATAGTGCATACATATTTGCAAAAATATTAAATCTCTTCAAGGCTCCAAGCCTTAGCTTTATTGGAAAATAGAGGTTTTGTTTTAGACCAAATCTCTTTGAATGTGTTAGACTCTCTATATCTATTAAGAGAGTTTTCAGAATCCCATATACTGTAGGTGAAAAAGATATTTTGAGTATTAATATCTTTTAATAACTCTACAGAATGGCAGCCATCAAAAGTTGTGATTTTATCTTTATTTGTCTTAAAAATATTTACAAAAGCACTTACATTCTCTGGCTCAAACTCCATTTTTACTATGCGCTTTATCATTTAAATTCAATTCTAACGGTATCGTTAATATGTAGTCCCATTAAAGAAGATGCAGAGCCATTATTAATGGATATGGTCAGGAAATCTGTTGATATAAAAAGTGCAACAGCGTCTCCAGCTTGTACTTCATTGTACTTTCTTTTGATGGTGTTTAATGAGTAGTGTTCTTTACTACCCAAATTTATGGTATAGGCTCTACCTTTAGCAATATCTTTAAAAAGACGTTGGCTAATGTTGGTTATAGCATTGCCATAATGATCGATATGAATGATTGAGCCTCTAATAGAATTTTTATCGTGTAAAGCCTCTAGTTTAGCAAATTCTTTAGAAAATTGTTTGATTTCAGTTCCTATAATCTCTAATGTACCTCCTCTAGCAATATGACAAGCTGCCTTGGCAAAAACATCTTTCACAGGAAAGTTTTCATTATCAGAATCCCTAGTGGTAGTTATTTCAACAATTTTATCAGGTTTTAAATCTAAAAGTAAAGAGAAAATTCCGTTGTCAGTACCTACAAAATAATGTCCGTTAGCATAAACCGCAAGGTGACTATTATCCTCGTTAGTTTCAGCATTTACACCAATAATATGTATGCTTCCAGGAGGAAATTCTTGATAAACATTTTTAAGAACAAATGCAGCATGTATGATATTAAAAGGGGGTATGTCGTGGCTAATATCTACAATATTAGCATTGTCTAACTGCCTTAAAATAGTCGCTTTTACTGCGCTCACGTAATGGTCAACTGTGCCTAAGTCTGTGGTTAGTGTAATTATTGGCATAATATTGAGCAATTAATCCAATTAAATGTCTTAAAAAGTTGTTATTTTGTGCCATCAAAAGTAAGTATAATTTTTGCTGATTCGTCATTAATATAATTGAGCATAATACATGGGTGAAAAAATTATAGATTTAGGAGGTATTAACCCTCTAGATATTTATGGTTCAAATAACAAGACTTTGTCTTTCATTCTAGATTTCTTTCCAAAGATAAAATGTGTAGCTCGAGGCAATACACTAAAACTTATAGGTGACGATGAATCCATACAAGCATTTGTTCAAAAATTTACTTTGATGCTTGAGCATTTTAGTAAATATCAACGTCTTACGCATAGCAATATAGAACGTATAATATTAGAGGATAGTGCTGTGTTAGAAGGAGATAACGATACTTTGGTTCATGGTCCTCACGGAAAAATAATTAAAGCTAAAACCGTTAACCAGCGTAAGATAGTTAAAGAATCTCAAAAAAACGATATGCTTTTTGCTGTAGGACCAGCAGGAACAGGAAAAACATATACCGCCGTTGCTATTGCTGTTAGAGCTTTAAAAAATAAAGAGGTCAGACGAATAATTTTATCAAGACCTGCCGTAGAAGCAGGAGAGAATTTAGGGTTTTTGCCAGGTGATTTAAAAGAAAAGTTAGATCCATACTTACAACCACTTTATGACGCTCTAAGGGACATGATTCCGGCAGAGAAGTTAAATGAATATATAGAACATAGAATCATAGAAATAGCACCATTAGCTTTTATGAGAGGTAGAACTTTAGATAATGCATTCGTAATATTAGACGAAGCTCAAAATTCTACTCGTCAACAAATGAAAATGTTTCTTACAAGAATGGGTAAATCGGCTAAGTTTGTTATTACAGGAGATGAAACACAGATAGACTTACCATCTAAACAACCTTCTGGTCTGTTAGAGGCTTTGAAGGTGTTAAAAGGCGTGAAAGGTATCAGTGTTGTCAAACTAGACGACAAAGATGTTATTCGCCATGAATTAGTGAAAAAAATTATTAAAGCATACAAATCAAAACAAGACAAAAATGAGTAACAATGTAATTATTAAAACGGATTTTAATTTTCCAAACCAAAAAAACCTTTACAAAGGAAAAGTAAGGGACGTATATAGTATTGGAGATGAGCAATTGGTGATGATTGCATCGGATAGAATATCAGCATTTGACCATGTTCTTCCCGAGGGAATTCCATACAAAGGGCAAGTACTAAATCAAATAGCTTCTAAGTTTTTGGACGCTACTTCTGACATTGTCCAAAACTGGAAAGAATCTACACCAGATCCATCGGTAACCATTGGTAAAAGATGTGAGCCTTTTCTAGTAGAAATGGTAATAAGAGGATACCTTACAGGACATGCTTGGAGAGAGTATAGAGACGGCAAACGCATGTTATGCGGTGTACCTATGCCAGATGGTATGGTTGAGAATCAAAAGTTTGAACAACCGCTAATTACACCTACTACCAAAGCAGAAGTAGGGCATGACGAAGATATTTCTAGAGAAGAAATACTTGCTCAAGGTTTAGTTTCAGAGGAAGATTATATCTTATTAGAGAAATATACTAGAGAACTTTTTCAGAGAGGAACAGAGTTAGCAGCAGACAAAGGGCTTATTCTTGTCGATACTAAATATGAATTCGGTAAAGATGCTAATGGTGAGATTACTCTTATTGATGAAATTCACACTCCAGATTCATCACGTTATTTTTACATAGAAGGCTATGAAGAAAATCTAAAAGCAGGAAATTCACAAAAGCAATTATCTAAAGAGTTTGTTAGACAATGGCTCATAGAAAATGGTTTTCAAGGTAAAGATGGTCAAAGTATTCCTGAGATGAGTAAAGAGTTTTGTGAATCTGTTTCGGAAAGATACATAGAGCTTTTTGAGCATATCACTGGTGAGAAATTTGTCAAAGAAGACGTCTCAGATGTTCTCAATAGAGTAGAACAAAACATTTCTAACTATTTAAGCAAATAAATCAAAGGCCCCAGAACGGGGCCTTTTTTAATAAACAGGATAGGATAGGGTTACTGGAGACTTTATACAGAGCATTCTTCCATTAACCAAAACTTCATAATTCAATGATTCTTCATCTTCAACGATAAAAAAACCATTTTCAGAAACATGGACTTGGTGTATCATTAATTCGCCTTCTATAAGATAGAAAGAGTAGTAAAATTCTTTTTCAATTTCCATTTGAAACTTACCGACTTGTAATGCTATTTCGGTGATTTCAATCTTTTCACTTTCTAATTGAACAGGGGAGTCTTTACCAACTATTGTAGTAATATTATTAGTTTGTGGCAAATCTTTGCCCTTAATGTCTAGATATTTAGCTGGATGACTTAATGTTTTTCTTAAGTCGGGATTAAACCAAATCTGAAATATTTCTGACTCACTTTGCATTGCCTCAGCATGAGAAATGCCCGAGCCTGACTGAATTAACTGAACATCGCCTTTTTCTAACGGTATCCATTCTTTAAGTAGGGTGTCATAATGCTGTATATTGCCCTTTAATACAATTGACATAATTTCAAATCCTCGATGTGGATGCAAACCTATAACACTGTCTTTTTTAGCACTTGCGTGTGCCCAGTAGAATAAATTTGAATAGGGTTTTAGTTTTCCACCGTCTTGTGGAAAGCCAATTGGTTTAT
This sequence comes from Flavobacteriales bacterium, assembly GCA_016779995.1. NCBI lineage: Bacteria > Pseudomonadati > Bacteroidota > Flavobacteriia > Flavobacteriales > Flavobacteriales bacterium. The sequence continues at coordinate 75,486 of JADHMO010000001.1, read as the reverse complement.
TTTCAATGATGTCACCACCATTAAATTCACCGTATGCTTGATTACTAATGTTGTAATGTTTAATCATAGTCTAAATATACAAAATTAATTGTATATACATATAATGTTTATACATATATTTGTATTTATGAGTTTAGAACAATCCATTTCCCAATCAAAGTTTGATTCAGAGCAAGAAAAACTTACAATAAATGTTATCTATTCAGCAAATCTGTTGAATTTAATAACTAGTCGTTTGTTTAAACCTTATGACTTATCACCTCAACAGTATAACGTGTTACGAATTTTAAGAGGGCAGAAGGGCAAATCTATTGCTTTAATGGATATAGAGCATCGAATGTTAGATAAGTCTTCTAATGTATCTAGATTAGTAGATAAGTTAATTTCTAAAGATTTAGTGAACAGAAGTGTATCTACTAAAGACCGTAGAAGAATTGCAATTATTATCACCTCAAGAGGCCTATCTGTTTTAAAAGAAATAGATGTGATTTTAGCTGATATGAATTCCAAGATAAAAACCATAATTTCTGATGAAAATGCTAAACAAACAAATCGTATTTTAGACCAATTAAGAGAAATAGCACAATACTATTGATATGACGAAAAAAACTAGAATTATAAATAAAGTAGAAGTTGAGGATTTAGATAAAGCTGTAGAGCTTAAAGTAATTACAAAATGTCCAACTAAATGGATATTAATTGATGAAGAAACTGGTCAGGTTTATAGGGGTTCTGAAAATAAAGAAGTTGGCAAAATGTGGGAATTAATTAGTAAGCAAAAGTAATTATCGGTTACCAAATATAGATGAGCCAATTCTAATCATATTACTTCCTTCTTCAATGGCAATATCATAATCGCCACTCATTCCCATAGATAGGATAGATAATTTATGAAATTTACTTTTAGCTTTTTCAAAAGTGTTTTTTAGGGACTTAAATTCACTTCTTATTTGTTGTTTATTATCTGTAAAAGTTGCCATTCCCATTAATCCATCAATGCTGACGTTAGCTAGCTTCATTTCCAATAATTCTAAAGCCTCATCTTCGTTCAATCCAAACTTACTAGACTCTTGCGCAATATGAATTTGCAAAAGGCAGTGAATCACTCTATCATGCTGTTTAGCTCTTTTATCGATTTCAATTAATAGCTTTTTAGAATCTACGGCGTGAATAAGAGAAACAAATGGTGCGATGTATTTTACTTTATTGGTTTGAAGATGACCTATCATATGCCATTGAATATCATCTGGTAGAATAGCAGACTTTTCGACTAATTCTTGAACTTTATTTTCTCCAAATATGCGTTGACCTGCTTGGTATGCTTCAAGAATGTAGTTTGTAGGTTTTGTTTTAGAAACAGCTACCAATTGAACCTTTTCATCTAAATCAAGAAGTATATTTGATATGTTAGTTTTAATATTCATTTAATCCTCAAAATCATAAATTAACATACCGCTTCTTAGTTTGGGTTTAATATAAGTACTTTTAGGTGGCATAGATTCACCTTGGTCGGCTACTTCTTTTATTTGATTTACGCTTATTGGTTTTAGCAAAAAAGCGGCTTTAAATTCTCCGGAATCGACTTTTTGTTGAATTTCCTCTAAGCTATGAGTGCCATCAATGAATGACATACGTTTGTCATTTCTTGGGTCTGTTATACCTAGAATGGGGGCTAAAATATTATTTGATAATATAGCTGGGTCTAATTTTTCTACACAATGTGTTCTATTGACGTATTCTTCTTTGGCAATAAGAGAATACCATTTTTTAGAAATATATAGTGAGATTTCATCTTTTTGAGTTGGTACTAAAGCCTTTTGAACTTCCTTAAGCTGATATTTTTTCTTAATTTGAGTTAAAAAGTCTTCATCAGATAGGTCGTTTAAGCTTTTAAGAAGTCTGTTAAAGCTAATTATTTGCAATTGGTCTTCAGCTATAAGGTAACTCATGCAATATTGTGTATTTGAGTTGTTTATATTTTTAGACTCTTTAGCTAGTAGGCTAGAAGAAGCAAATCGATGATGGCCGTCAGCTATGTATAGATTTTCAATTTCACTAAATGATTGTTCAATTGATTGAATGTCTTTTTCATCATTGACCAACCAAAGTTTGTGTTGGGATTTATTAGTGGTCGTAAATTCGTATTCGGCTCTAGTTTGAGCATAACGCTTTATAATCTTATCGATGGATTGATGATTAGGATAAGTTAATAGAACGGGTTCAGCATTAAAGCCTGTGGTTTGTAGGTAAGTTTTGAACAGTTCTTCTCTTTTTTGTAGGGTTTGCTCGTGTATTTTAATTTTGCCATTTTGATAGTCCATAACGGAGGCTGCACCTATTATTCCAATAAATGAATTTCCGTCCTCATTATCTTTTTGGTAGATGTAGAAATTATCAGAATTATCCTTTTTGAATATTCCTTCTTTTATAAAACTATTGAATTTCTCTTTGACAAGTTTAAATTTTTCGTCATTGCTATTAACCTCATATCCAGCTGAATAATCTGGGTTGATGATGTGAAGAAAAGTATAAGGGTTGTTTTCAAGTTTTTCAACGAGTATTTCTTTAGAGTAGCTAAGATAGGAACGACTAGCTACTAGAGAGACTTTATCTCGACTAGGACGTATTGCACGAAAAGGGACTATTTTTGCCATAGTAATACAATTTTAAAGGCTTTTAAGGGGGGGGCAAATTAGTTAAAATAAGATACTATCTTATCGGCTAACTCTTTACCTACTCTATCTTGAGCTTCATTGGTCGCTGCACCAATATGTGGTGTTAAAGAAACATTGGACTGCATTAATAGTTTGATTTTAGGTTTAGGCTCATTTTCAAACACATCCAAACCTGCAGATGATATTTTGCCACTATCTAAGGCACTCATTAAAGCATCTTCATCTATAACGCCACCTCTAGCAGCATTGACAATTCCTACGCCATCTTTCATCATTTCTATTTCTTTCTCGCCAATAACAGCTTTATCAGAAAGTTTAGGAATATGAAGGGTGATGTAATCACTTTCTTTAAGAACATCATTAAAGGAAACCGTTTTTATATCAAAATTGGCTGTTTGTCCATCAAAGAAATTTAACTCAACTGTAGCATTTTTGATGAATTTATCATTAGCAATAACTTTCATACCTAGTCCAATAGCTCTTTTGGCCACTTCTTGACCAATTCTTCCAAAGCCAATAATCCCTAGTGTCTTGCCTTTCAACTCTGTACCTTTAGCATAAGCCTTTTTCAATTCATTAAATTTAGAATCTCCTTCTAATGGCATTTGTCGATTAGAATCGTACACAAAACGTACCATATTAAATAGGTGAGAGAATACCAGTTCAGCTACTGACTCAGAAGATGCTGCAGGAGTATTAACCACTTCTAAGCCTTTGCTTTTAGCATAGTCTACATCAATATTATCCATTCCAACACCACCACGACCAATCATTTTTAAGTTTGGACAAGCGTCAATAAGTTCTTTTCTAGCCGTAGTAGCCGATCTTACTAATAAAACACTAATATTCTTTTCATTAATCACATTAGCCAATTGCTCTTGGGCTACTTTTTGAGTTATCACTTCAAAACCAGCAGATTCTAAAGTGTCAATTCCTAGTTGTGAGATGCCATCGTTGGCAAGTACTTTTGTCATTATCCTTTTCTTTCTAATTCGTTCATTATTTCTACTAGAGCTTGGACACTCTCTAGTGGCATAGCATTGTACATAGATGCTCTGTAACCACCTACAGAACGGTGACCTTTAAGTCCATTAATACCACCATTAGCACACATTTTATTAAATTCTTCTTCTAGCTCTGTATTAGTCAATAGGAAAGTAGCATTCATAGTCGAACGGTCTTCTTTATTAGCACTTCCTTTAAAGATTGAGCTATTGTCAATAGTTTGGTAAAGTAAATCTGCTTTTTGCTGATTTACTTTTTCTATCCAACTAACACCACCATTCTCTTTCAACCAACGCATTGTAAGCATGCTTACATAGATTGGAAAAACCGGAGGAGTGTTGAACATACTTTCCTTGTCTATGTGTGTTTTATAATCTAGCATAGTAGGAATTTCTCTACCAGTGTGTCCTAATATTTCATCTTTTACAATAACTAAAGTAGTCCCTGCAGGTCCCAAATTCTTCTGTGCTCCAGCATAAATTAAGTCAAATTTAGAAACATCAATTTTCTTACTGAAAATATCTGATGACATATCACAGACGGTAACCACATCTGTTAGTGGAAACGCTTTTATTTGCGTACCAAAAATAGTGTTGTTTGAAGTGCAGTGAAAATAATCTAAATCAGAAGGAATAGCATAATCTTTAGGGATGTAGCTATAATTCTTGTCTTTGGAACTAGCCAATATTTGAGTATCACCGAACAATTTAGCTTCCTTGATTGCTTTTGATGACCAAACTCCTGTGTCCAAATAGCCAGCTTTTCCGCCAACTTTCATTAGATTGCTAGCTACCATCAAAAATTCCATACTAGCTCCACCTTGTAAGAATAAAACTGAATAGCCTGAAGGCACTTCTAAAAGTTCTTTAACGAGTTGTACAGCCTCCTCCATAACAGCAACAAAGTCAGCACTTCTATGAGATATCTCTATCAAGGAAAGGTTTAAATTATTGAAGTTTAAAATGGAAGATGATGCTTCTTTAAAAACTTGTTGGGGTAGAATGCAAGGTCCTGCACTAAAATTATGCTTTTTCATATTCGAAATATTACGTATGCAAAAATGCAGTTTTCTTTTTACTTAGGAAACAAACCATTGTCAATTTTTTTGATGTTTGGAACATTAACTTTTTGAGGATTTTGAATATCTTCTTTAAACTTAAAGGTGCCGTTTTTCAATTCGAAAGCATTTATGCTACCGTCAGGTATGTAGAAGTCGTATAGTCCAGTCAAATCCTCGTTAATGGGGGTTAGGTTTGGAAAAACTATGCTTTCTATATCGTTATTGAATTGTACAGAAACAGCAGCGTCTTCTCTATATTCTAAAATATATCTATGAAAACGTTCTTTTTTATAGCGAAAAATAGGAGCACCAAAGGTCAAGGATTTTGAAATCGAAAGGACGTCCATAATTTTCTTATTACTTCTTTCATCGTTACCATCCCAACCAAGCAATAGGTAATAGTCTTTTTTACCTCTTTTAAATGGTGTTAGACTGTAATACAAAGCACCAATCCATTGACTATTGTTTAGTTTTAGCGAATTTGCAGATTTAACTTCTCCTTCTAGAGGCTTGAGATATTCTACTTTGTATTCTTTTTTGTTGTTGTAATACTGAACAATAGCAAAGTATTTATTGATGTTATTGGAAAGCGGGACATACCAATTTATTATCCTTAATTTTCTATTTTGTGAAGTGAGAATAGGAAAGGTCGTTAACATTTCAAAATCGTACTTCATGGATTTAGGATTGTCAAGTACCAAATCCCAAAGTTCAATGAAATCAGCATTGGCTTTTAACTTTTCTTCATCGCTTTTAGCGTTTTGTAAAAGGGGAGCAATTTTTTGAATTTCAGATTCATAGTATGCAAAATCTGTTTTTTGGGCTGAAACTGAAAAAGAAAGCAAAGTAAAAATCGATTGTATAAAAATGGCTTTATGTAACAATCGGTTTTTCATCTAAGAATGTAAAAAGTCTTTTTTAGATAATAGTTCTTCTTCTGTCTCAACATTATCCTCATCAGGAATACAGCAATCTACTGGACAAACTGCAGCACATTGAGGCTCATCATGAAAACCTTTACACTCAGTACATTTGTCAGTAACTATATAATAAACGTCATAATCGACAGGTTCTTGTGAAGCATCAGCATCGTAATCACCACCACTCTTAGGTGTTATGGTACCAGATAGGGTAGTGCCATCAGAGAAATGCCATTCCATACCACCTTCATAGATAGCATTGTTTGGACATTCAGGTTCACAAGCACCGCAGTTTATGCATTCATCAGAAATTTTAATTGCCATTTTTTTAACTAAAAAAGGTTAATAGTTTTATTTTGCGGTACAAATATACTAAGAAATGATAATAGAAGATAGAATAAAGGCTTTTGAAAAATTAGGTAATTTTTTAATGGATTTTTGTGATGAAAATTCTAATTCAAATCATCCTTTAGAAACCATCATACAATCCTCATCTTCTTATAACGGTTGGTTTACATCGAATAACATAAAGTCTTCTATATCAGCTATATGCAACAATTTGAGTTCTACTAAACTATCCTCATGGTTATCTTCATATTCTATTCCTGTTGATGGAAAAAAGAATGTTTCTATTATAATGGCTGGTAATATTCCATTGGTTGGTTTTAATGATTTTCTATGTGTTTTGATGAGTGGGCATAGGGCTATTATCAAACTATCATCTAAAGACAACCGTTTATTTTTACCAATCATTGAAGAGTTGATAAAAATTGAGCCACGTTTTAAAGATGATATTAAGTTAGTGGAAAAAGTTGAAAATTTCGACGCTGTTATCGCCACAGGAAGTAATGAATCCTTCAAGCATTTTGAATACTACTTTAAAGATTATCCTACTTTGTTAAGAAAGAGCCGTACTTCTGTAGCAATTCTAACAGGAGAGGAGAGTTTAGATGAAAGAAAAGCATTAGCTAATGATATCTTCTTATACTATGGTTTGGGTTGTAGAAATGTAACCAAACTTTATGTTCCTAAAAATTATGATTTAAATCTCTTGTTTGAAGTCTTTTTTGAATACCAAGATGTGGTCTTGAATAATAAATACGCTAATAATTACGATTATTACAGAGCCATATACATGATGGGTAATCATAATATCTTAGAAAATGGTTTCCTTATTCTCAAAGAGGACAAAGCCTTGCATTCTCCTGTAGCAGTCTTAAATTACGAGTACTACGATGAAATAGAATCATTGGCACTTCAACTTGACGAATTGAAAGAAGATATTCAATGTATTGTAGGCAAGGGTTACATTCCTTTTGGTAAGGCACAACAACCTGATTTAGAGGATTATGCTGATGGTGTTGATACACTACGTTTTCTTGAGTCTATCTAGTATATTTTCTCGTATGCTCCAATATCTGGGTTGCCGTCTCTGCTATTTCCTAAAATATCTAAGGATAAAGTATTAGTCAAAATCGAGGCTTTACCAGCATCAATTGCAATGGAGTTATCGCTAAGTTGAAAATCTTGTTCTTGTGGATCAAGAAAAATAAAAGAACTACTATTTACTTTAATACTATTTGTCTGGTTCAAATTATTAATTGACGAGTCTTGATGAAGTTTGATTAAACAATGGTCAAAAATATAGTTGAACTCACTATTAGAATTATTTTGTAATTCTATTTCATGGGCAGCACTTCCGTCAATAATACAATTGGTGAAATGAGCCTGAATCAATGGTCTCAATTGAATGTTTTTGTTGATGTCTTCGTAATAGTTATTCATCAATAAAATGGGTGTATTTCTACTACCATAAGTGTAGTAATTAGCAAAGGTGCAGTGGTCAAACTGATAGCGTCCTCCAATATTTAACACTAGATTGTATCTGCCACAATTTCTAATAAGATTGTTGAAGCCAGTAACATAACTGCCTTGAGCAAAAAGACCGATGTCACTCATATTTTCTATGATGGTATTATTAACTTTCAATGTGGGTTCACTAGAACTACCTAATGTATCTGCTTTAATACCGACTGTTCCGTTTCTGATAATGGCATAGTCTATAGTGCTGTTTTTGCTTCCAGCACATAGCCATATTTGACTCCATTGACCCGGTGCATCTTGATACCAATCTTCCAATCTATCGCCTTGAAAAACAACTTCATTACCCAAGCTACCATTGACAGTTAAGGTGCCTCCATCATTATTAGCTCCTAGAATGGGATTGCCAATAAAAAGCCCAGAGTTAGCGTGACAGTAGATTTGCGCGCCTTCTTCTATAGTTAGGGTGGCGTTAGGCTCTACTATAACATAACCGTATATAACGTGGGGTTTTTCATTAGTCCAAGTGGTGTTTTGTGATATGGAATGATATCTAAAATTTATGGTATCCTTATCAGCAATGAACAAATTATCAGATGGTGTATAAAAATTAGCATTTTGACCAAAGGCTACCAAATCAATAAGTTGTGTTTTTCCATTTGTAATAAACTCTAAACGATTACTAACTAAGAAAGGAATATTTTGGTTGTTTGGGTTTATGGTTACTTCAATAAATATGAAAAGACTATCATTAGGGGCAATTTTTATATTTTGGCTTTGTTCGATGGGCATACCATCTACATTTATCCTGTAAACATCAGATAGATTATCTTCAGCTAGGCGAATGGTTTCTATGGTTACAGGGTTGTTATTATTATTGTAAACTACAAACTTTTTAGTAGCACTACCAACTGTCGTGAAGACCGTATCGAATAATATAGAATCATTAGAAAATGAAAGCTGACCAGGACCACTTTCTGCGAAAAAGTCTTTTCTGCAAGAGCTAAATGCTAAACAGATTAGAATTACAATGAAAAAATTTCTTATTGCCATAGAATGATTGCAAATATAACATAAACGTTAGTCCATCAATAATAGTATGGTAAATTAAATTTAAGAGGGTTTGCTAGTTTGTGATAAGTGTTTATATTTGCACTCCAAATTATTCGAATAATGAAAAAAGGCATACACCCAGAAAATTATAGACATGTAGTGATGCAAGACATCTCAACAGGTTTCACTGTATTAACAAAATCAACAGCTAATACTAAAGATACTATCAAGTGGGAAGACGGTAATGAATATCCTCTTATTAAAATGGAGATTTCTTCAGATTCACATCCTTATTACACTGGAAAAATGAAATTAGTCGATACTGCAGGTCGTATTGATAAGTTTAAAAACAAATACTCTAAATTCTCTAAATAATCAAGGGTATAGACACAAAAAAAACCATTCTAATGAATGGTTTTTTTTTGCTTTACTTTTTACGAAAGTACTTTTAACTTCGGTGCGCTATCTAATATTTCTTGATTAGCAAAATCCGAATACTTATCAAAGTTATTATTAAACGCTTGTGCCAATTCATTGGCTTTTAAATCATACGCTGATTTATCTTCCCATGTATTTCTTGGGTTTAAAATTTCTGAGGGAACATCATCGCATTGGCTTGGCATAGCCAAACCAAAAACCTCATGTTTTTTATATTCTACACTTTCTAACTTGCCTTCTAAAGCTGCAGTTATTAAAGAACGTGTATATTTTAAACTTAATCGTGAGCCTATTCCATAAGCTCCTCCTGACCAACCCGTATTGACTAGCCAAACATTAACTTGACTACTTTTCATTTTTTCGCCTAATAGCTCGGCATATCTAGTAGGGTGTAAGGGCAAGAATGGTTCTCCAAAACAAGCCGAAAAAGTAGTGCTAGGTTCTGTAATACCTTCTTCTGTACCAGCTACCTTGGCTGTATAGCCAGAAATAAAATGATACATAGCTTGTCCAGTATTCAGTTTAGATATTGGAGGTAATACACCAAAAGCATCGCAAGTCAAAAAGAAAATATTTTGGGGTGCACTTGCCATTGATGGAATAGCAATATTTCGGATATGGTCAATAGGATAGCTGACTCTAGTGTTTTCAGTAATGCTACTGTCTTCAAAATCAACATCTTTTGTGCCGTTTTTAAAGATTATATTCTCTAGTAAAGCACCTTTTTTAATTGCTGCAAAAATATCGGGTTCTTTTTCGGCGGTTAAATCAATACACTTAGCATAACACCCTCCTTCAAAATTAAACACACTATTATCGCTCCAACCGTGTTCGTCATCACCAATTAATTTTCTATTGGGGTCGGCAGATAGGGTAGTTTTTCCTGTTCCAGATAGTCCAAAAAACACAGCAGTATCTCCATTAGCACCGACATTGGCTGAACAGTGCATTGAAAGTACATTTTTCTCATGTGGAAGAATGAAATTTAGTACTGAAAAAATACCTTTTTTGATTTCTCCCGTGTAGCCAGTTCCACCAATTAAAATGTTTTTATCGGTAAAATTGATGATAGCGAAGTTATGTTGTCTAGTGCCATCAATTTCAGCATTTGCCATAAAACTTGGTACATTAATAATCGACCAATCGGGAGTGAAGTTGTTAAGTTCTTCTTCAGTTGGTCGTAAGAACATATTGTAGGCAAATAGGTTAGACCAAGGGTATTCGTTGATTACTCTAATGTTTAATCGAAAATTTTCATCTGCACAAGCATAAACATCTCTGACATATACGTCTTTACCTTTGAGGTATTCTGTTACTTTATTATAAAGAGTGTGGTATTTTTCAGGACTAAAAGGAATATTGACATCGCCCCACCAAACGACATTTTCAGTAGTACTGTCTTTGACTACAAACCTATCCTTAGGTGAACGTCCGGTAAACTCTCCTGTATTGATAGAAATAGCACCAGAATTTGCCAAAGTGGCGTAGTTCTTTGAAAGAGATATCTCAGTAAGTTGTTCGGCTGAAAGGTTCCAATTTGCATTAACTTCAGTAATTCTCAAATCTTCTAAGGATTTGATGCTCACATTTTTCATAGTTAAATTCTTTTTGTTGGCTGACAAAGATTAAAATTTATATCTAGTAGACCAAAAAAAAAATAGAGTTTTTCAGATAAGAATTTCAAAAATCAAAATTTAAAAAGTGTGTATATCAAACACTAAGTTAGAGTATAATTAAGACAATAATGTGCTTTTTAAGCATTATAAATTTTTGAAAAAATGTACAGTTTTTTGGGCTTTAAAAACACATAATAGCACTTTGGTCAATAAATTTATTCTTTAAAAACGTCTTTTAAAAAATCAAAGTTGTGTTTTCTTGTAATTTTTGGTAATTAAAATGAGCCATGAAAGCATTAGTAAAAGCCCTCCAATAGGAGTTATTGGACCTAATAATGATAAATTAATTCCAATTAAGTCTTGTAAGGACAATAGATATATAGAAAATGAAAAGAATACTATTCCAATAAGCATGAATTTTCCAATTAAGGCAGTAGCATTTAGTTTATTGGCATTTAGACCAATAATTAGAAGTGCTAATGAATGGTAAAATTGATACCTCACACCAGTTTCAAAACTATTTAGCTTTTCGGTTGTTAATAATTCATTGAGGGTATGAGCACCAAATGCACCTAGGCCCACAGCCAAAAATGCTAAAAGTCCTGCTATGCTGATAAGCTTATTGTTCATAGAATAAATTTTGTTGCTAATTTACATATATTAGCCACTCATTTAATAAAGATATGAAACGAATATTTGTTGTTGGTGCAGGTTTATCTGCAACTTCTTTAATAGACTATTTACTAGAAAAGTCTGATAAAAACAATTGGCAAGTAACAGTAGGAGATTACGATTATGATCTTGCTATACAAAAAGTAAATGACCACCCTAATGGCATTGCTTTGGAGTTTGATGTCTTTGATGTAGAACAACGTAATGACGCTATTCGAGACGCTGACATTGTGGTGTCTATGCTACCAGCTAGTATGCACGTATTATTGGCTGAAGACTGTGTTATTCAGGGTGTAAATATGATAACAGCTTCCTATGTTTCAAATGATATAAAAGCCTTGAATGAAAAAGCACAAGAAAAAGGTGTTTTATTGCTCAATGAAATGGGTTTAGACCCAGGGATTGATCATTTGTCAGCAAAGAAAATTATAGATGAAATTCAAGCAAAGGGTGGAGAGATTACACTTTTTAAATCTTTTTGTGGTGGCTTAGTAGCTCCAGAGTACGACAACAATCCATGGAATTATAAATTCACTTGGAATCCTAGAAATGTAGTCTTAGCAGGACAAGGAACGGCACAATTTATTCGAAACAACCAGCCCAAATTTATATCCTATAACAAGCTATTTAGAAGAACTGAATTAATTGAAGTTTTGGATGAAGGACAATTTGAAGGTTATGCCAATAGAGATTCCTTATCATACAGAGAAATATATGGTCTAGAAAATATACCTACTATGTTTAGGGGTACACTTAGAAGGCCAGGTTTTTCTGAGGCTTGGGATGTATTTGTCCGTTTGGGTATGACGGATGACTCTTTTACTATATCTAATCTTTCTGAAATGACTTGGAGAGATTTCACGAATTCGTTTTTAGTCTATGATAAGGAAATGTCTGTCGAAGATAAATTACAAGACTACTTATCTGTTGACGCTACCATTATGGAAAAAATAGCTTGGCTTGGATTGTTTGAAAAAACCAAGATTGGCTTAGATGAGGGTAGTCCTGCACAAGTTTTACAGCATTTATTAGAGCAGAAATGGGCTTTACAATCTGAAGATAAAGATATGATTGTAATGCAGCATTTATTTGATTATACCCTAAATAACACCAATTACCATTTAAAATCTTCATTAGTACTTAGGGGTAAAGACCAAGTTCATACGGCTATGAGTATGACGGTAGGTTTACCTGTTGCTATTGCTACTGAACTTATCCTCAATGGCGAGATTACACTAACAGGTGTAAGGATTCCTACAGACAAAGAAATATATCTTCCTGTACTAGAGAGGCTAAAAGAGTTTGATATAGATTTTGTCGAAGAGGAATTTATAGTTTAAGATAAAAATCCTGACACAAATTTTTATAGTCTTGTGTATAATTATGTCTACTTTTTTCAATCGTTAAATTTTTCTCTTCAAGAATTTCTTTGTTCTTATTTAGGGCAATCAGCAGTCGTTTTATAGGGCTTTGGTGGTTACCTCTTACCCAGCACAATTTATTAATGTAAAAGTTGAATTTTTCAGCTAAGGATTGTATAGTTGCAAATTCATTGGAGGGTATTATTAAATCTAATTCTCCATTTTCATTGAGTAATTTATGGCTTTTCTCTACCAAATATTCAAGACTTAAGTTATCGTTATTTCTAGCGGTTGCTCGTGCTAAGTTTTGAGATGGAGTGGTATTTCTAAAATAGGGGGGATTACTGACAATTAAGTCATATTTAATAGAGGGATTATAATTTTGTAAGGCACAATGACTAATGTTTAATCGTTCTGACCAAGGCGAGGATTGAGCGTTAAATAGAGCTTCTTCAGCACTTGCTTGGTCAATCTCAATAGCGTGTATTTGACTTCTTGTAAAGCGTTGTGCTAACATAATTGCTACAAGACCTGTGCCAGTCCCTATATCTAGTATTTGATGTGGATATGACGAGGGCTTTGTCCAAGCACCAAGTAATACGCCATCTGTGCCTACTTTCATAGCCGATTGCTCTTGCTTAATGCTAAAGGATTTGAAATGAAACCTCATTTAGCTTTTATCATTAAAGGCTTTCCAGAGTAAAATAATAACGATTAGCTCGATAGCAACTAAAAGAAAGTGAATGAAATAGACTTGCTCTTGTTTGTCAGAAAGTAATTCAAAATATTCTACTCCTTTGTAAAAAGCATAGGAAATAGCCATACCAACTAAATAGCCTATTTGTTTGGCCATATCTATTTTGGTAAGAATGTGGTCTTCTTTGAATACCAAAGTTTCTGCTCTTACCAAATACGAACCAAAGACAAAAGTTATCTGATATCCGATGTATATGAAAAGTGCTGTTTGATAACTGTATGAAAAAATTAGAAAGGCTATCAGCATAAGCATTACGATTAGCTCTACAGCTAACGATAGTCTAAAAAAGTAATATGCATTTAAGATTTTATGATAAAATTTAGCCACGATTATCATGGCTGCTGCCAAAGCAATTCCACCTAATGAATAAACCGAAGGTTCTAAAGGCTCATAAATCGTAAATACACTACCAATAGAAACGCCCAAAAACAAAGAGTTAAACCATTTGTATAGGATAAAAGCACTTTGATTGAGGTTAATATTGGATAACATTATTTAGTAGTAACAGTTTCTTCGCACTTTAGAAATATGCTTGGCTAGTCTTAGCACTTGACGAGTGTAGCCATATTCGTTGTCGTACCAAATGTATAACACTATGGATTTACCATCATTGGAAATTTGTGTGGCTGGACTGTCATAAATAGAAGGACAACTATCGCCAACGATATCCGATGACACGAGTTCGTTATTTACTGAAAATCGAATTTGTTCTACCAATTCAGAGTCAAAAGCCGCATCGTACATTAATTTATTGATGGCTTCTAAGTTCGTTTTCTTTTCTACCGTTAAATTCAGAATAGCTAAGGAACCATTTGGTGTTGGTACACGAATAGCACTAGAAGTGAGTTTGCCTTCTAAAGAAGGAATAGCCTTTGTAACCGCTTTACCTGCACCAGTTTCAGTAATTACCATATTTAAGGCAGCAGCACGTCCACGACGATACTTGCTATGCATATTATCCACTAAGTTTTGGTCGTTGGTATAGGCGTGAATAGTTTCAAGGTGACCTTTTACTACACCTAATTGCTTTTCTACAACTTCCAAGATAGGAGTGATGGCATTAGTGGTACATGAAGCTGCCGAAAAAATAGAAGTATTGTCAACATCTACTTTATGATTTACTCCAAAAACAATGTTTGGAACACCTTTTCCTGGAGCAGTCAATAATACTTTATCGACTCCTTTGGATTGTAGATGAAGACTCAAAGCCTCTTTATCTCTAAATACACCCGTATTATCTATCACTAAAGCATCTTGAATGCCATAAGCAGTATAGTCTATGGTATCAGGACTTTTTGCAGCAATCATATTTACTGTACGACCGTTTATGATGAGGGCTTTATTTTCAAAATCTTCTTTGACCGTTCCAGTAAAAACACCGTGAACAGAATCCGTACGAAGTAAAGAAGCTCTTTTAGTAATATCTTTTTCAGAATTGCTACGAGTGACAATAGCTCTTAATCTCAATTGACCGCCTGCATTATCTTGCAAAAATAACTCCCTAGCTACCAATCTACCAATACGACCAAAACCATAAAGAATGACGTCTTTTGGGACTAAGTTATTTTCTTTTTTAATAAATGCGGACAATTTAATCTTTACGAAGTCATTAATTTTATTTTTTGAGGATCCTTCTTTATTCCATTCATAAGCTAACTTTCCTAAATCAATTTTGGCATTTTTAATACCCAATTCAAGTATGGCTTTGGCTAGAGGTAGGGTTTGATGAACGCTAATATCCTGCTTGACAAATTTAGCAGCATAATCATGGAGGTTTAAGATTTCACTTTTAGTGATATGTGTCATTCTATTTCTGAACATAACTAATTCTGTGGCATATTCTAGAATCAAACGGCTCACAACGTCAGATAGTTCTGAAGTGGTCTTTTCTTTATCTATCCAAAGGGACAGTTCGTTTTCGTAATTTTCAGTTTTCATATTGAGGTGTAAGGAATGTTAGTTAGTTTCGGCAAATTTACAGATTTGATATTCACAAGCAATAAAATTTTACAAAAATGAAAAGCGTACAAAATACGATTGTATTACGTAAATTTGAGGCATGAATATCCAATTTCAAAAATATCAAGGTGCGGGTAATGATTTTATAATTATCGATAACAGAGGATTGTTATTTGACGATTCTAATCATAAGCTCATTCAAAATTTGTGCGATAGAAAGTTGGGAATTGGTGCTGATGGACTTATCTTATTGCAAAATGCCACAAACTATGACTTTGAGATGGTGTATTACAATGCAGACGGTCATTTAGGTTCTATGTGTGGTAATGGTGGTAGATGTATCGTTGACTTTGCTAAACAACTGAATATCTTCGAAAAAGAATGTCATTTTTTAGCATGCGATGGCCCACATTTAGCCACTTGGACTAGCTCTTTTGTTTCTTTAAGAATGCAAAATGTAGAAGAAATAGAAAGTGGTGAGGATTATTTTTTTCTAGATACGGGCTCTCCACATTATGTCAAATTTGTTGAAGACATAGAGTCTGTTAATGTGTTTGAAGAAGGTCAGAAAATACGTTACAATGAACGATTTAAAAATGAGGGTACTAATGTCAATTTTGTTCAGATAAAAGACAAGAAACTTTATGTTAGAACTTATGAAAGAGGAGTTGAAGATGAAACCTTGGCTTGTGGTACAGGTGTTGTTGCTTCTGTACTATCGGCATTTGACGCTAAGTTAATTACTAATAATACTGTTGAAGTAATAGCTTTGGGTGGTGATTTAAAAGTAAATTTTGAGAAAAAAGACCATTATCACACTATAGATTTAGTAGGTCCTTACAATTGTGTATTCAAAGGTGAAATAAAATGTTAGTAGGCGAAAACATCAGGTTAAGGGCTTTAGAGCCAGAGGATTTAGATTTGTTTTACAAATGGGAAAACGACTCTAGTATATGGAAGATAAGCCAAACTTATAAACCCTTTTCAAGGTATCTTTTAAAACAATATTTGGAAAATGCTCACCAAGATATTTTTACCGTTAAGCAGTTGCGTTTAATGATTGAAAGGGAGGGAGTTGCTATAGGAACGATTGATTTGTTTGATTATGAGCCTATGCATGCCCGAGCAGGTTTAGGAATTTGGATAGTGCAAGAGTCCAATAGAAGACAAGGTTATGCCAAGGAAGCCTTAAGACTTATCATAGAATACGCCTTTTTTAAATTGCAACTCAATCAATTATATTGTAATATTTCTGCCAATAATCAAGCCAGTATTAATTTATTCAGTTCTTTAGACTTTGTGCTTATTGGTGTTAAGAAAAAATGGAATAAGTCGCCAAACGGTTGGGAAGATGAATTGATGTTTCAGTTATTGTGCGAATAATATACATTTCCATATTTATTACTTTAGTAGGATGTACCTCAAGGATAGAGCCTTACACCACTTATCTAAATCACCACGATACGGTTGCTTATGTGGGCAAGGAGAGTTGTATGGCTTGTCATTACGATATTTATCAAACGTATGTACAAACAGGAATGGGGCAGTCTATGTCCTTAGCTACGCTACAAAACAGTGAGGCTATTTTTACTGAGAATTCCATACTTACAGATACATTTAATCAGTTTCGCTACCATCCGTTTTGGAAAGATAGTGTGCTGAAATTAAAGGAGTTGCACGCTTATGGTGAACGCATAGAAGATGTAGATTTTATTGTTGGCTCTGGACACCATACCAATTCACATTTGTGGGAAGAAGGGGGTTATGTTCATCAGATGCCTTTTACTTATTATACCCAAGATGGTCATTTGGATTTTCCTCCTGGATTTGAAGACGGTTACAATAGCCGTTTCTCTAGAAAAATAGGACTAGAATGTATGAGTTGTCATAACGCTACTCCAGATTTTGTTTTGGGTTCAGAGAATAAGTATCATAGCGTAGCTCAAGGGATAGATTGTGAACGTTGTCATGGACCCGGAGAACTACATGTTCAGCGTATGCTAAATGGCGAATTGGTAGATACCTCAACTCAGATTGACTACTCTATTGTTAATCCTAAAAAACTGTCATTAGAAGCCCAATTTCAAATTTGTATGCGTTGTCATTTACAGGGTAATACCGTACTTTCAGAAGGCAAAAGCTTTTTAAACTTTAAACCGGGTATGGACTTGTCTGAAGTAATGACTGTATTTGTGCCAAGGTATGAAGACGATAACACCTTCATAATGGCATCGCACGTAGATAGACTCAAGCAAAGTGCTTGTTTTACCAACTCTGAAATGAATTGCATTACTTGCCACAATCCACATCATTCTGTACAAAAGGAGAGTCCTAACTTTTTTAATGATAAGTGTTTGTCTTGTCACGACAATTGCAAAGACGAATTTAGAGAGAATGATAATTGTATAGCTTGTCATATGCCGTCATCAAGTACAATTGATATCCCTCACGTTAGCATACACGATCATAAAATTGGTATTCATAACACTGAGGATACAATAGTAACAAAAGGCAAATTCATCGGTTTAGAGGCGATAAATAACGCCAACCCTTCTAAATTAATACGAGCTAAAGCCTATTTGTATCAGTATGAAAAATTCGATGCACAACCTTATTTATTAGACTCTGCTTTAAACCTTTTGAATAGTATAGCATTAGAAAAATCTTATAAAGAACGAATACATCTGTATTTCTTGAAGCAAGACGATATAGCTATCCTGAACATTTGTAATTCTATGGAAGATTTGAGTCTAGATAAAATGTCCTACGATAATAGCGACGCTTGGACTGCCTATCGCATTGCTCAGGCTCATCAAAATCAAGAGTTAGGAATTAGTCAAACTCTTTTTTACTATAAAAAAGCGGTAGAATTAGCACCTTATGTTTTGGATTTTCGTTTAAAGTTAGCTGATATGTATTCTAACACCAATTCATTTGCATTAGCCGAAAAAGAATACCGGACACTTTTAGCTCAGTTTTCCAAACACGAAAGTGCTTGGTGTAATTTAGGATATGTTTTGCTAAAACAAGGTCAAAACCAATCGGCTATGGAATGCTATGATAAAGCCTTACAGTTGAATCCTACACACATACAATCCTTACTCAACAAGGCAAGTTTACTGATTTTAGATGGTGATTTTAACAAAGGAAAGTTATATTTGAAACGAATTTTAGATATAGAGCCTAACAACAGCAAAGCGCTATATTTATTGAGCACACTTTAATGAGAAAAAAGAAAAGTTTTTTTAAGAAATTTATTTGGAGCTTAGTAGGAGTTCTATTTTTGAGTGGTGCTATTACGGCTTCTGTCTTTTATGGAAGAATTTACCAGTCCAATGTTTCTTTAGACTACCAAAAAGAAGTATTTATTTATATACCTACTGGTGCAAGTTTTGAAGATGTCCTACAACAGCTTACTGATGAGGGAATTATTATTAGTTCATCATCATTTCGTTGGATTTCAGAAAGAAAGCATTATACAAAAAACATCAAATCGGGGCGATACCTACTTCAAGATGGTATGAATAATAATGAGTTGGTCAATTTATTACGTTCTGGTCGTCAAACTCCAGTCAATGTAGTTTTTAATAATGTTCGTACTAAAGAAGAATTTGCTGGTAAAATAGCCCATCAGATAGAATTAGATTCAGTACAAATTTTAGAGGCTATGCTAGATACGGCCTTTTTAAATCCTTTAGGTCTTGATGCCTTTACTGTTAGTAGTTTGTTTATTCCTAACACCTACGAATTTTATTGGAATACTACCGTAACAAGTTTTTTATCTCGTATGGTAGCAGAGCACCATCATTTTTGGAACGAAAGCCGACAAGAAAAGGCCAAACGTTTGAATCTGACTAAAGAAGAAGTAGTTACTTTAGCTTCCATAGTAGAAAAAGAAACCTTACAAAAAAGCGAACAGCCAGTAGTTGCAGGTTTGTACCTCAACCGTTTAAAAAAAGGTATGAAGTTACAATCCGATCCAACGGTTATTTTCGCTATTGGCGACTTCTCCATAAGACGTGTTTTAAAGAAAGACTTAAAATACGACTCACCCTATAATACATACAAATACAAAGGGCTACCCATTGGCCCGATTTCTCTCCCTTCAATTCGAGCCATTGATGCCGTTTTGAATTATCAACAGCACAATTATTTATTCATGTGTGCTAGGGAAGATTTTTCAGGATATCATAACTTTGCCCAAACAGCAATTCAACATAACATCAATGCTGCTAAGTATAGAAAAGCCCTAAACGATAGAAACATTAAACGATAATTATTTATGAAAATTAAATTTGGAACAGATGGCTGGAGAGCCATTATTGCAGAAGAATACACAGTAGATAATGTGGCACGAGTAACAGTAGGAGCTGCCCAATGGTTGAACAATAATTTTGATAAGCCTTCGGTAGTAATAGGTCACGATTGCCGTTTTGCTGGTTCGCTATTTGCTGAAACAGCCGCTAAGGTTTTTAATCACTTTGGTATTAAAGTGACTTTAGCTGACCGATTTGTCACTACGCCAATGCTTTCACTAGGTGTATTGGAATTAAAAGCCGATTTGGGTGTAGTTATTACTGCTAGTCACAATCCACCAGAATACAACGGTTATAAGTTAAAAGGAAACTTTGGAGGACCTTTATTGCCTGATGATATACAAGATGTAGAAGACATTATTCCTGATGCTCATGGTTTAGATTTGCAGTCTTTGACAATGGAAGGTGTGCAAACGGCCGATTTAGTAAAAATGTATCTCGATAAGGCTAGAGCAAGTTTTGATATTGACGCTATAAATAATTCTGATTTCAATTGGGGTTATGATGCCATGTATGGAGCGGGTAGAGAAACTGTACCAGCGTTATTGCCAAAAACTACGCTATTGCATTGTTCAAAAAACCCTAGTTTTATGGGAACAGCACCAGAACCTATTCATAGAAATCTAATTGAATTTTCTGACCTTATCCGTGAAAGCGGTCAAATAGATTGTGGTTTAGCTACCGATGGCGATGCCGATAGGATAGGATTATATAATGCTAAAGGTCAATTTATAGACTCTCACCATATTATCCTGTTGTTAATACATTACTTAGTTAAATATAAGGGCATGAGTGGTAAGGTTGTTACTGCCTTTTCGTGTTCGGTAAAAGTGGCTCAGATGTGTGCTCACTACGGATTGGAGCATGAAACTGTAAAAGTTGGCTTTAAGTACGTAGCAGGCGTAATGCTCAAAGAAGACGTTCTACTAGGAGGAGAAGAATCTGGTGGTGTGGCTATTAAAGGACATATTCCAGAAAGAGACGGTATTTGGATGGGCTTAGTTATATGGGAATATATGGCAAAAACAGGAAAGAGTTTAGATGACCTTATTCAAGAAGTGTACGATATAGTAGGGGAGTTTGCTTTTGAGCGTATTGACTTACACTTGGAAGAAGCTAAGAAAGTCGAGATAGTAGAAAACTGCAAGAATGGAGTATATACCGCCTTTGGCGATATGCCAATTGTCAAAACAGAAAGCATTGATGGCTATAAGTTCTACTTCGATGAAGATAGCTGGATAATGATAAGACCCTCTGGTACTGAACCTGTACTGCGTACTTATGCCGAAGCCAAAAATCAAGACAAGTGCTTCGAAATACTCAAGAAGGTACACCAAGCCTTATTGGATTAGTATTGAGCTAAATAGATATTATAAAGCCCGAGTATTCACTCGGGCTTTATTTTTAGTTAATAATGTTATTATTAGCACAAAACTTAAGTCATTTTTCCTAACTTTGAATAAACTTTTTTAAAACTTTAAACGATGAAAAACATTTACTTTAGTCTAACAGCTTTTGTGCTGTTATTTTCTTGTGCTAATCCTAGCAAACAAGAATGTTCCGAAAACAGCATTACAACAACTCAACTCAAAAATTATGCTGTAGTATGGCAATGGGCAGTTACTGATGCCGATATGATAAGAACCCACCTCGAATGTATCAATGATGATATGCTAGAAATGTGGCGCAATGGCGAAATAGAAAACGCTTATTATAATGCAAATTCTGAGATTTCTAGCGTAGAAAATTTGCCAAACATTTGTTACTTCCTAAAAGCTGAATCTTATAAATCAGCTAGAGAAAGACTTAATGAATTGGCGGTTGTAAAAAACGGTATTGCTACCTTCAGCGTATTCCCCGTTGGTAGCAAATGGTTTGGAAGAAATGCCGATGTTATACAAGATAAAGGTCTTACTAAATCATACGTATCGGTATGGAAGACGCTTACAGATATCAATGTAGAGGAGTATGGTGATTTAATAAATACCCAAGCTAGTAGTATCAAAAACTTATACCAATCTGGTGATATAGAAAATGTTTATTGGGAAATGTCTGGCGAGGAGGATGCTTATAAGCGTCGAACGAATAACATAACCGACTTTGTTTTCTTCATTAATACCAACAATAAGGAAGATGCTAAAGCTTTGTGTGATAGTATGGGCTTTATCCAAGCCGAGTTAATGTCTTATGAAGTGATTCCTGTCGGTGTCTTTTGGCTCGGCGAATACCAAGAGGAATAATGCAAATCATACGCTACCTACTTATTGTTTCTGTTGCCTTACTAATTATCTTATACCCCAAGGCTAAAAAATACGATATTGAAGTTGTGGTGAGTAATATTAACACTCAACAAGGTAACATTGAATTGGCTGTCTTTGACAAGTCTGAAGTGTTTTTGCAAAAGGATAAATCGATTAGAAAGTATTCTAAACCTGTGATAGGAAATAGCATAATAATTAAGGTTGAAGACCTCCCTGAAGGTCATTATGCTGTATCCTTGTATCACGATGTCAATGGGGATAAAGAATGTAATCTGAATGTAATAGGAATCCCTAAAGAGCCCTATGGCTTTTCTAATAATTTTAAGCCACTAATTAGACAACCTAACTTTGAAGATTGTCATTTTTTTGTGTCTGAAAATCAAGAAATTCACATTAGTCTGATAGGAAAGTAAAGCAAATAAAAAGCCCGAGCAAATGCTCGGGCTTTTTTGTTTGTATAAAACTAATCCTTAGTGCTTAGAAAGGTAGTCTGCTACACCAGCAAAACTTTCTTTCATAGCCTCTTTTCCTTTAGACCAATTGGCAGGGCAAACCTCACCTTCGTCTTCAAAATGTTGAAGAGCATCAACCATTCTTAAAGCTTCATCTACATTTCTTCCAAGAGGGAAGTTATTTACGATTTGGTGTTGTACAACACCTGCTTTGTCAATTAAGAAAAGACCTCTGTAAGCTATCATTGGACCGTCAGCTTCTAATTCGTCATTTTCATTCACGAAATAGTCACCAGCCAATACACCGAAGTTTTCGGCAACTGTCTTAGCTACATCAGCAACGATAGGGTAAGTAATACCTTTAATACCACCATTTTCTTTGGCGACTTGCAGCCAACCCCAGTGACTCTCAGGAGTGTCAGTGGAACAAGCGACAACCTCAACACCCTTAGCTTTGAAGTCTTCCAATTTGGCTTGGAAAGCGTGTAATTCTGATGGACAAACAAATGTAAAATCCTTAGGGTAAAAGAAAAACAAAACGTGTTTTTTACCGATGAATTGTTCTAATGAGAAACCGTCTACGATTTCACCGCCATTTACTACAGCTTTAGTGCTGAAATTCGGTGCTTTTTTTCCTACTAATACCATGTTTTAAAATTTAGTTTAATGTGATTCTTTAATTTTGGTACAAATTTAAGCATAAAGTACTGTTATTTAAAACTTATTTTCTTTATTTCTTGATGCCTAAAACAATCTACCGTATGGTCATTGACCATACCAGAAGCTTGCATAAAAGCATAGCAGATGGTACTACCCACAAATTTGAATCCTCTAGATCTTAATTCTTTACTCATTTTGTCTGATTGGGTAGATGTGCTAGGAATTTCTGAAAGCTTTTTGAATTGGTTGTGGATAGTTTTACCATCAGTAAATTGCCATATATAGCTGTTGAAACTCCCAAATTCTTCTTGAATTTTAATAAAAGCTTGGGCATTAGTCACACTTGCTTTTATTTTAAGTCGATTTCTAATGATATTAGGGTTTTCTCTTAATTCAGCTATTTGCTCATCCGACATTTGAGCCACCTTATACACATCAAAATTGAAAAAAGCCTTTCTAAAACCTTCTCTTTTTTGAAGAATAATCTTCCAGCTTAGTCCGGCTTGAAAGGTATCTAGTAGCAAGAATTCAAACCATTTTTTATCATCTGTAACAGGAACGCCCCATTCTGTATCGTGGTAGTCTAGTTCTATTTCTGAAGGCCATTGACAACGTTTTTTCATTGATTTAGTATTGGTTAAAAACTAAAATATTTTTTTCATTAGCATATTTTCAAAATAACGATATTTGTGGCAAATATTCTAATTATGTCCGATCAGCAAATTATATTTTCTATGAATAGGGTCAGTAAGACTTTCCCTTCTAATAACAAACAAGTTTTAAAAGATATCCACTTGTCCTTTTTTTACGGTGCTAAAATTGGCATTATTGGTCTTAATGGCTCGGGTAAATCGACATTATTGAAGATTATTGCTGGTTTGGATAAGTCTTTTCAAGGCGATGTTCATTTTTCTAAAGAACACACCATAGGTTATCTAGCTCAAGAGCCAGAAATGGACGATTCTAAAACGGTAATGGATATCGTCAAAGAAGGTATGCAAGAAGCTGTTGACCTTATTACTGAATACAACGACATAAATAATCAGTTTGCTCTACCTGAAGTCTATGAAGATGCCGACAAAATGGAGAAGCTGATGGCCAAACAAGGGGAATTGCAAGACCAAATAGATGCTGCTGGTGCTTGGGATTTAGAAACTAAATTGAATATAGCTATGGACGCCCTAAGATGTCCAGAAGGCGAAAAATCGGTTTCTGTATTGTCAGGAGGAGAAAAAAGACGAGTAGCACTTTGCCGTTTACTATTAAAAGAGCCAGATATTTTATTACTCGATGAGCCAACAAACCATTTAGATGCCGAATCGGTACATTGGCTAGAGCAACACCTACAACAATACAAAGGAACCGTAATTGCTATAACTCACGATAGGTATTTCCTAGATAACGTTGCAGGTTGGATATTAGAATTGGATAGAGGAGAAGGTATTCCTTGGAAAGGGAATTATTCTTCTTGGTTAGATCAAAAATCGAAACGATTGGCTCAAGAAGAAAAACAAGCTAGTAAACGAAGAAAAACATTAGAACGTGAGTTGGAATGGGTACGAATGAGTCCCAAAGGAAGACAATCTAAATCCAAAGCTCGTTTGAGTAATTATGATAAATTGCTTAGTGAAGAAAATAGACAGCAAGAAGAAAAAATAGAATTATACATACCGCCAGGGCCTCGTTTGGGTACAAACGTTATTGAAGCAAAAGGAGTTTCTAAAGCCTTTGGAGATAAGTTATTGTATGAAGACTTGAACTTTAAGTTGCCCCCAGCAGGTATAGTGGGTATTGTAGGCCCTAATGGAGCTGGAAAAACAACACTTTTTAGAATGATAATGGGACAAGAAGAAGCCGATGGCGGTTCATTCAGTATTGGAGAAACTGTAAAAGTGTCTTATGTAGACCAACAACACGCCGATATAGACCCAGAAAAAACCATTTGGGAGCAAGTAACAGGTGGTAATGAATTGCTAGAAGTTTCTGGTAAAAAAGTAAATTCTCGTTCTTATGTAGCTAAATTTAATTTTCAAGGTTCTGACCAAAATAAAAAAGTAGGCGTTTTATCTGGTGGTGAAAGAAACAGACTGCATTTGGCTATGACACTTAGAGATGAGGGTAATGTGTTGCTTTTAGATGAGCCTACCAACGATTTAGACGTCAATACTTTACGTGCTTTAGAAGAAGGTTTAGAAAATTTTGGTGGCTGTGCAGTCATCATCTCTCATGACCGTTGGTTCTTAGATAGAGTGTGTACACATATTTTAGCATTTGAAGGCGATTCGCAAGTGTATTTCTTTGAAGGCGGTTATAGCGATTACGAAGAAAATCGTAAAAAACGTTTGGGTGATGTTGGCCCAAGCCGTATTCGTTATAAGAAGTTAGTACGCTAGTTTTTTCTTACAAATAATTGCTTGATGGAGGGCAAACTAAACGACTGAGAGTCTGTATTGGCTTTATAACTCAAGAACAGCCCCACAGGTAAAAGGATAAAATTAGCAATCCACATGCCTTCTGTTACAGATATTTCAGATTCTTTGACCATCTTTTCAGCAGTTACAGATACGATGTGATAGGTGATGAAAAAGCCTACGGATACAATTACGGGCATACCAAACCCACCTTTCCTAATAATAGCACCTAATGGAGCACCTATCAAAAAGAAAATAATACAAGCCACTGCAAGAGACCATTTTCTATGCCATTCTACTTTGTGTTTTATCGCAATTTTGTGAGAGTAACTTTGATCTGAGATGGTATTGCTTAACATCGATTTTAAATACTTGACAGAAGAAATAGCATTGGCGTAAACTTTCGATGGATAATAGGTCATATTATTATCTTTTCTGCTGAAATTGCTTTCTAGCTGTTGAAAATCAACATCTATTTTATCCGAAATATTAGATTTAAAAAGATGTAATTTAGCATAACTCTTAGAGTATATAGAATCTATTGCAACAGTAAGTTGGGCATTGTTCATCATAGCGTAATGATTACGATACAATTCTTCGCTAGTTCGTTTCATACCAAAATCAGACATATCAAACCTCAAAATATCTTGTTTGAATTGGCTACGTTGTAAGGGACGTTTTTCGTCTTTTTTATTGATGTTCATCTCGTAATAGCTATAGCCATTTTCCAGTGAAATGATGAAATAGTTTTCATTTTCAGAAAGGTACATTTGGCCCTTTTCAGCAATAATTACTTTATCGTTGCCTTCTTCTGAGGTATGGTCGTAAATCATTACACCTTCCAAATCGATGCCATTTTCCAGCTTTTTATCAATCTTTATGCTATAACCACTCAATTCATTGTAAAACATACCTTCCTTGATGTTAAGGGCAGGTTTTTGTTTTCTGATATCGTATAATAGCGAACCAGCTTTAAGGTTAGCATAAGGCATAAAATAGTTAGAGAAAAGAAAAGAGGATGCTGAAATAATAATAATGAACATTAATAACGGTCTCATGCATTTTTTTAAGGATATACCAGCCGATTTAATGGCCATAAGTTCATTTTTCTCTGCAATATTTCCAAAAGTCATTATTGAAGATAACAATACCGAAATAGGTAATGCCATAGGTACAAAACGAGCAGCAGCATAAAACAACAGTTTGGATATGGTCAAGAAGTCTAAGCCCTTGCCAACTAAGTCGTCAATGTACTTCCATAAAAATTGCATAAGCAATAGGAAGATAGCTATCAGAAAAGTGAAAATAAAAGGACCGATAAAAGATTTTATAATGAAAAGATTTAGCTTTTTCATTCGGTCGTAAATACTTTATGAGCCAATAATGTGTTTCAAATTGTCAATTTGAGCATCCCAAAGGTTGGTAGCGTCTTCTCTGTCTTCTTCGTCTTCGGCAAAATCCGAAATTATAAGAGAAACATCAGAAGTTAATTCATCAATTTGTATTCTAAATTCAAAATATTCATCGGCTTCAGAGTCTAACCATCTGAATCGGATATGCTCCCCTTTTTTCTTACTGATTAACTCAGCTTCTTGTGAGCTGCCTTCCCATGTAAAAGTATAAATGCCTTCTCTGTTGATATTGACATCGTCAGCGAACCATTCTGATAAGCCACTAATAGTGCTCAAACGTTCGTAAAGTATTTTTATAGAGGATTGTAAAGGGTATTCTAGTTGATATAACATTGGATATTTTTTTAAGCTTCGAGCTCAATATATGCAAATAATTTACAATGACAAGTTTTTAATATTTATGAATTAAAAAAACACTAGGCTTTTTGTTCAAGTCTAGGGTCTTTTTTCTAAAATTTTTAATGCTGTCTCTTGTAATACTTTCCGATTCTGTGCTAATATTAGTTGCTATTACTAGTACAGTATTAGCTTGGCAATATTTACATAAATCTTCTAGCATATGATTGTTTCGAAAAGGTGTTTCTATAAATATTTGTGTTTGTTGTTGTTTAAACGACAAATTCTCTAAAAAAAGTATGCGTTTTTTACGTTCTGTTTTTTCTTTTGGTAAATAACCGTTAAAAGCGAAGTTTTGACCATTAAGTCCTGACGCCATAAGTGCCATCAAAATTGACGATGGACCGACTAAAGGTAGAACAGTAACACCTTTAGAGTGAGCCAATTTGACAATATCTGCGCCCGGGTCTGCAATGCCAGGGCAGCCAGCTTCTGAAAGTAATCCAATATTTTTACCATCTTCAATGCTTTTTAGCATAGTACATAATTCATGTTCCTTAGTGTGCTTATTGAGTAAATGAAATTTTAAATCTTCAATAGCTGTATTTATATTTGATTTTATAAGAAAGCGTCTTGCCGAGCGTAAATTTTCTACAATGAATTCAGAACAAGAATTGATATAAGTTGTATTTTCTAACGGAAGCACTTTGTTTATCTCTGTGTCAGCTAGTGTGCAGGGAATGAGTATGAGCTTACCTTTGTTGGATTTCATCATTTATCGTTTGGCAAGCTTCATACAACATCTCATAGACTTGAATAAAGCCATCTTTTTCACCGAAATAGGGGTCTGGGACATTATTTTGCTTTGATAAAGTATAATGTACTTTTTCAATATGGGATTCATTTTCGGCTAGAGATACAACATTTCTGTAATTTTCATCATCCATAATGAAAATCTTATCAAAGCGATTGAAATCTTCTGTTGTAAATTGTCTGGCAGCTAGATTTGAGATGTCTATGCCGTAAGATTTTGCTGTTTCAATCATTCGTCTGTCAGGTGGGCTGCCAATGTGATAATTGGAAGTCCCAGCAGAATCGACTATAATATCAGGGTTGATGTGCCTAAAAATACCTTCAGCAAGAGGTGAGCGGCAAATATTTCCTAGGCAAACGAACAGTATTTTCACCTTGCTTTGTTTTGAAAATATTAGTTAAGCGTTAACTTCTTCTCAATATCGTTCACAAAAGCTCTAAACTGTTTGTCGGTATCAATGAGGTTATTGACTGTTTTACAGGCGTGTAATACTGTTGCATGGTCTTTGTTGCCACAATGAATTCCGATATTAGCTAGAGAGTTTTTGGTTAGCTGTTTAGAGAAGTACATAGCCAATTGTCGGGCTTGAACAATTTCTCTTTTTCTAGTCTTAGATTTCATCAATTCGATAGGAATATCGAAATAGTCGCATACTACTTTTTGAATGTAATCAATAGAAATTTCTCTAGCAGTATTCTTCACAAACTTATCTAACATTTCCTTAGCTAAGTCAATAGTAATATTCTTCTTGTTGAGTGAAGATTGAGCAAGTAAAGATATTAGAGCGCCTTCTAATTCTCTCACATTGGTTGTGATAGAGTAGGCGATGTATTCTACTACTTCGTATGGCATTTCAATACCATCGTTATATAATTTCTTTTTAAGGATAGCAATACGAGTTTCTAAATCAGGTGACTGTAAGTCTGCTGACAATCCCCATTTAAATCGAGACAATAAGCGTTGTTCAACACCTTGCATATCTACAGGTGCTTTGTCTGATGTTAGGATAATTTGTTTGCCATTTTGATGTAGGTGATTGAAGATGTGGAAGAAAGCGTCTTGAGTTTTTTCTTTTCCAGCAAAGAATTGTACATCATCTATTATTAATACGTCAATGGACTGGTAGAAGTGAATAAAATCATTTTTCTTGTTGTCCATGATAGCATCTACAAACTGAGTTTGGAATTTGTCAGCTGAAACATACAGAACCGTTTTGTCTGGGTCCAAGTTTTTTACTTCAATTCCAATAGCATTGGCAAGGTGAGTTTTTCCTAAACCACCATTACCATATATGAGTAATGGATTAAAAGATGTGCCACCAGGCTTTTGTGCTACGGCATAACCTGCCGAACGAGCTAATCTGTTGCAATCGCCTTCAACAAATGTGTTAAAGGAAAAATTGGCATTTAGTTGTGGATCTACTTGTATCTTTTTTAAACCTGGTATAACAAATGGATTTCTTATAGAAGTCTCATTGATGTTAATGGGCATATGGATGGGGGTATTCTTTAAATTACCTTTGCTACTACTAGGAACCTTAGTGACATAAGGTTTTGTATTGTAGTTGTTATCCATTACTATACTATATTCTAACTTGCCTTCATCACCTAATTCTTTCTTTACTGTCTTCTTTAGTAAATCAATATAATGTTGTTCAAGCCACTCGTAGAAAAATTGAGATGGTACTTGTATTGTTAGTACATCACCTTTCAAGCGAATTGGCTTAATAGGTTCGAACCAAGTTTTAAAAGATTGTGGGCTGACATTATCTTTAATAATGCTAAGACAATTATTCCATACAATCTCGAAAACTTTATCTTCTGTCATTTAACTTGTTAATTTAAAAATTAAATACGCTTTTATTCTTTGTTAAAATTGAAAGGCAAATGTGTTAATAAAAAAGTTTAAAAAAAAATTTTAGAGCCCTTGATTTTAATGTTTTTTTTACAGATATGATTTTTTTTATGGATTTTATCTGAAAGGAAAATCAAAAACTTTTTTTTAGGCTATCACATCTAATACATTGCTATCAAATGCGTGTTCAAAATTACGATAATTTGACCTATTTTTATCAAAATAAAAGTCAATTTTACCTAATTTAATGGCGCCAAATCCAACTTGGCTGATAAGTACATCTTTATTAACACTATTTTTTACAATTACGGGCTCATTGAGAAAGGAATGTGTGTGTCCACCAATTATCAAATCGATGTTTTTAGTTTGAGCTGCTAATTTCATATCACTGACTTTACTGTTTTTGTATTCAAAGCCTAAATGAGACAAACAAATAACCAAATCACAATTCAACTTTTTCTTAAGATAATGAGCTTTTTTATTGGCTACAGTTATGGGGTCTAAATATTGTGTGTTGCCATAAAGCTTTGAGTCAACAAGACCTTTTAATTCTATACCTATTCCCAATACTCCTACTTTTATTCCTCCTTTATTAAATACTTTATGAGGTATTACCTTATCCTCTAGTATAGTATTGCTAAAGTCATAGTTTGAAGATATGAATTGGAAATTAGCATGATGCATTTGACGAGCTAGTCCATCGATACCATTGTCAAAGTCATGATTTCCAATAGTTACAGCATCATAGCCGATATCGCTCATTAGTCTAAATTCCAGTTCTCCGCCAAACAGATTGAAGTAGGGAGTACCTTGAAAAATATCTCCAGCGTCTAATAAAAGTATGTTTTCTTCTTCTTGTCTTATCTTCTTAACTAGAGAGGACAATTGAAACATACCTCCTAAACCTTTATTCCTACCTGAAGAAAAAGCTTCGATATGACTGTGCATATCGTTGGTATGAAGAATGGTTAATTTAATTGGTTTTTTAGCATCGGTAGAAAATGCTTGTAAAGGGGATAAGCCTACTAGAGCAGTACCTAGTCCAATTTGTTTTATGAATGTTCTTCTAGTTTTCATCGAATAGAATTAAATGTCTTTGGTCTAGCTTTGACGAAATGGTATCTTTTTTAATACAATAGTTTATGAGAGCATCTCTCATTTTGACGCCTACTTTATGTTGTGTTTTGTCTTTAAAGAATTTCATTTTATCACCACCATTAGCCAAATAGTCTGTTGTAAGAACTAAAAATAAGCTATCGTTTAATGAAAAGTCATCAGCAAAAGCTACAGGTTGTCCTTTGGTGAAATTGAAATAGGCTTTTAAATCAAGCATTTCAGTTTTATTCAACTCTAAAACGACTAATTCGTTTTCGAAAGGCATGAGCTGATATAAATCCCTTTTAGTGATATCTCCTTGCGGTATTGGACTTCTTAGACCGCCAGTATTGAAAAAACCAAGGTCAATATCATCTTCATACATTTCTTGAGCCATTTCTAAGCAAACGTCAGAAGTCCAATTGCCAAGCAAACTTTCTGGTTTTGTTTTTTTCATCTCTTGTGTAGAATGACACAAAACAGCATTCATTTGAGCATCAAGCTCAGTTTTGTAAGGAAGAATAGTATAATACATATTACTATCAACATCTAAAGATTGTACGTCGTAAACTTCACGATTTACGCTAGTGTAGTTGCTAGTAGTTGGGCTGGATAGCGCAAGGGCTAATAAAAGGTAAATGAACTGCATAGCACAAATCTAAAATTTATACTTTAATTATTGTTAAAAAATTATTGATTAATTAATCGTTTGAAAATATCATCAATAAACTAATTCGCTAAATTTGATATCAATTAATCTAAAACTAAAAATCATGAACACATTTTTCTTCATTTTACCTTTAATTATAATTTTAGTTCCCCTTGCTTTTTTTGTAGTTAAGCAACAATCGGCTGCTATAATAGAGCGTTTTGGTAAGTTTACCTCAATTAGACATTCAGGGCTTCAATTAAAAATCCCTGTTGTGGATAGAATAGCAGGAAAATTGAGTTTAAAGATTCAACAATTAGATGTAGTTGTAGAAACCAAAACTAAAGACGATGTGTTTGTTAAGCTCAAAGTTTCTGTTCAATTTCAGGTGATTAAGGATAAAGTATATGAGGCTTTTTACAAGCTAGACTATCCACACGATCAGATTACTTCTTATGTGTTTGATGTTATTAGAGCAGAAGTTCCCAAGATGAAGTTAGATGATGTCTTTGAGAAGAAGAACGATATTGCTATAGCCGTAAAGTCAGAGCTGAATGATGCTATGATAGAGTACGGTTACGACATTATTAAGACTTTAGTTACTGACATTGACCCAGATGCACAGGTTAAAAATGCAATGAACCGAATTAATGCTGCTGAGCGTGAAAAAGTAGCAGCTCAATATGAAGGTGATGCGGCACGTATTTTAATTGTAGAAAAGGCTAAAGCAGAAGCCGAAAGTAAGCGTTTGCAAGGTCAAGGTATAGCCGACCAAAGAAGGGAAATTGCTAGAGGTTTGGAAGAATCTGTTGAAGTATTAAACAAAGTAGGAATAAACTCACAAGAAGCATCAGCATTAATTGTAGTCACTCAACATTATGACACCTTACAAGCTATTGGTGCTGATACTAATAGTAACTTGATATTATTACCTAATTCTCCACAAGCAGGTTCTGATATGTTGAATAATATGGTAGCCTCATTTACTGCAAGTAATCAGATAGGTGAAGCCATGAAGAAGCAAGACAAGAAGAAAAATTCAACTACTGACACAGAAGATTAGAGTATGTTTTCCCACCAAACCAAAATACGAGTTCGCTATGCCGAGACGGACAAAATGGGTTACGTCTATTATGGTAATTATGCTACTTACTTTGAAGTAGCTAGGGTAGAAGCCCTAAGGAGTTTAGGTATTAATTACAAAGAAATGGAGGATAAGGGAGTGATGCTCCCTGTCCTTTCTTATTCCACTAAGTTTTTTAAACCGGCTTTTTACGATGAAGAATTGACCATTAAGTTATTCATCAAAGAATTGCCACAAGCTCGTATTCATTTTTATTTTGAAACTTATAACGAATCGGAAGTGAAAATTAATCAAGCAGAAGTCGTTTTAGTTTTTGTTGATATGGAAAAAAATAAACCGTGTTCTGCTCCACAGGAACTTGTATCTCAGTTAAAATCTTTCGGATTATGAAAAAGTATTGGGCGGAGTTTTTAGGCACTTTTATGATGGTATTTGCTGGTACAGGAGCTATCATTATTAACGACTTGTATGCTAGCGTTTCTCATCTAGGTATTGGCTTAACTTTTGGTTTGGTAGTTATGGCAGTTATATATTCCATTGGTAGTATTTCTGGAGCACATATCAATCCAGCAGTTAGTATTGCCTTTTGGGTAGCTAAACGCTTTGAAACTAAAGAGGTCTTGCCATATATAGGCGTTCAGTTGCTTGGTGCTTTTTTGGCTAGTTTATCTCTCAAAATAATGTTTCCAGAGCATGAATTTTTAGGTGCTACTATACCTGTTGATAGTTGGCAACAATCTTTTGTATTAGAATTTATCCTAACCTTTATTCTGATGTTTGTTATTCTGTTGCTTTCACAAGGTAGTAAAGAAGTGGGAGTGATGACGGGCTTGGTTATTGGGTCAGTAGTAGCTTTTGAGGCTATTTTTGCAGGGCCTGTTTCTGGTGCTTCTATGAATCCAGCACGTTCTATTGCTCCAGCAGTAGTTTCTGGTCATTTGACTTACTTGTGGCTGTATGTGGTTGCTACCACGCTAGGAGCTATTGCTTCTGTTTATGCCGTAAGGTTGATTAAAGATTAATCATCAAATAATCGTACATCTGAGTCATGGATTCTATATCTGATTTATGCACTTTCTCGTCGGGTGTATGTACGAAATCTTCGGGAGCACCAATAAAACACCAATCAAAAGGGTAGGGCGAACGCTGTAGGGCGTTACCATCGCTACCTCCAGCATTTTCTACTTCCAATTGAAAAGGAATGTTACTAGATTTTGCCAAATCAATAATTCGATTGATGTAAGACCTTCTAGGAATACCGCTATCTCTAATTGATATGGCTACGCCTTTAGCGTGTTTAACCCCTTCCGTAACCCAAGTTATATCAGAAATAAGGGCTTGTTTGACTCCGTATTTTTCGTAGATGAATTTAGCTAAGTATCCTACTGAACCACCGCCATGTTCTTCCCAAGCTGAAAAACAAATTATGCCATTTTCTAGCTTTTCAGCCACTTTAAGGGCATTCCACACACCCAAACGGTTGTCCATATAACAACATTGAACAAAGTCGTCAGTTTCTCTAAAATCAGCTTTAAACGTTAGTGTTGTACCTCTTTCAACTTCTCTACCTCCGATAAAAAGAGTTTTATTTCCATCTTTATCGGTTTTGTGTTGTAGTTTTTCTTCAATCCTTCCTTGGCTATCTTGTCCCACTAACACAATGCCTTCTTTGGTGCTAGGGCCTCCAATTTTTACTACTTCATTGTTATACTTTACGGTATAGCCAATACTATCTAGGTGAGCAAAAATGGCTGTGGTAGGTTTACCAAAGACCAAAACAATACAATCCTGAAAACCATCGCCATAAAACAATTCAGGTTTTACTTTCCAACTGTCTTGATTACTTTTGATATAATCCAATACAAATTCAGTCATATTTTGTTCAGAACCTGATGGGGCTTCTATGTGGCAAAGTGTTTTTAATAATTCCATATTAAATGGTTTTTTGATAAACTAATTTTACTTTATGATTGAGTGCAAATATACTTTGCATTTGTTCAGATTGACTTTTTCTAATACTAAAAGTTAATTCACATTCTATTTCAAACTTTTGCCGCATAACGTCTAGATTTAAATCCTTAACTATTCGCATGACATTATTCATTTCTGGATATTGAAAATGCACCACAAAAACTTCCTTTATGTAGCGTTTTTCGATAGCAATATTTTGTAAAGCATCTTGTGCAGCACTTCTGTAGGCGTTGATGAGTCCACCTACGCCCAGTTTCACTCCACCAAAATAACGAACTACAATGATTAGAGTATTGGTTAAGTCATTAGATAAAAGCTGACCTAAAATGGGCTTTCCAGCCGTATTGGATGGTTCGCCATCATCGCTATCTTTTTGTATAGATTTATCTGGATTTAGAATGTATGCATAGCAATGGTGACGTGCTGCATATTCTTTCTTTCTAATTTCTGCCATTCTAGTTTTCACATCATCTTCATCTTTGATATGAAAAGTATAGGCAATAAACTTACTTCCCTTGTCTTTAAAAAGCCCCTGAGATGAGCCGACAACTTCTAAATATGAATCCTCGAAAAGCATTTATGAATAGATAAGGATGCAAATAGAAGTGATAGCCAATATGACACCTAGCCAATTTAGTTTGGATAAATGTTCTTTGTAGTATCCCCAACCGATAAGTGCCGATAAAACCACTACACCAATATTCAAGATAGGAAAAACTAAACTAGAATCCATTTTATTCAAACTTTTCAAAACAAATAAGATGCTCAAGTAATTAGGAATACCTAGAGATAATCCATAAATCACATTCCTCATTTTGAATCCTTGTTTCTTAACGATTAGTATAATAAAGCCCACACAAAAAGCAACTAAAAATACCGTACTCGTAAAATAGTCTTTAGCGGCTTGTGTTTCAAGGTATTTGAATTGTATATGGGATAAGACTGTATCTAATAATCCTGCACCTACAAATAAGAGAATAGCTAGATATATAGGTCCGTTTTTATTTTCATCTTTTTTGACAGTCAGATAAACCGATAATAGTGCGATAACAATACCTACCGATTTTAGTATTGTCCATGAATCCCCTTGAAATAACAAAGCAGCAATAACAGGAATTATCAAAGACATTTTACTTGCTAATGAGCCTATGGTAACGCCCAATTTCTGAGTGGTCAAGGCCATAATATTGAACATTACTATAAAAAACATCCCCAAAAAGACAGTAGGGATAAACCAATCGGCATAAATGGTATTTTCAATAGTGTAGCCTGAACTACCAAAAGCTATTGATAAGACTCCAGCAGAAAGATAATTGAATGTAATTGCTTCCAGAGTATCAACCTTTCTTCTGTCAAATTCTTTAAAAAAAAGAAATAGACATATGGTAAATAATATGGATAATCCTAATTCAATCATGAGTTAATGAAATAAGTTAATTTATCGTCACCAACAATTTCTGAGTGATTTATAAATGACTGAATTAAAGGAGATTGAATTCCTTTTCCTAATGTCTTTTTTGATGTAAAAACTCGAGCCTCATCCCACACTTTAGCATCAATAAATGTATTTAATGTTTGAGCACCACCCTCAATTATGATAGATTGAATATTACGACTGTGTAACTCTTCTAAAAGAGATGGTGCAAGATTGTCAAAATCTATTTTCAAATGATTTTCAGATGATAGCTTGTCATTAACAACTAGAGTAGGGGCGTCATCATTAAAAATAAGGAGGTCTTTATTTAAAGATAATTTTCTGTCTAACACTATTCGAATTGGATTTTTACCTTCAACTTCTCTAGTGGTAAGTAAAGGATTGTCAAGTTCTGCTGTTTTGCGACCAACCATTATAGCCTGTTCTTGACTACGCCATTGGTGGACTAAAATTTTGGATTCAGGAGAGCTAATCCAAAGGGGTTCTTTTTGATTTAAAGGGGCAATATATCCATCTGATGTTTGCGCCCATTTTAAAATGACATAAGGACGTTTTTTCTCATGAAAAGTGAAAAATCTCTTATTGATAGCTCGACATTCTTTTTCTAAAACCTTAGTAAGCACTTCAATACCAGCCTCTTTCAATCGCTGAATACCTTTGCCATTGACTTCTGAAAAAGTATCTAAACTGCCTATAACTACTCGAGGTATTTTACTCTTTATTATTAAATCTGCACAAGGAGGGGTTTTGCCAAAATGGGCACAAGGTTCAAGGCTAACGTATAAGGTGGACTGTTCTAGTAATTCTTTATTTTCTACACTCGCAATAGCGTTGACTTCAGCATGATGAGAGCCGAATTGTTGGTGATATCCTTGACCAATTATACTATCGTTGTGAACAATAACACAACCAACCATTGGGTTAGGAAAGGCTAAAGGGAAGCCCTTTAACGCTAAATCTATACAAACTTGCATGTATTTTTTGTCCATCAACACGTACAAATTTAACTAAATTGCTCAGATGAAAATGATTCATGATATATTGCCTTATTTTGAAAGGGAGTTAACGCAATTTTACTCTAAGAAAGAAGCTCAAAACATGGCTTTTTGGTGTATTCATTCAATATCAAAACTAAGTCGTTCTGAATACCTATTGTCGTCGAATAGTCCATTATCAAAAGACACAGTAAGTTTTTATCAGTCAGTAGTTAGTAGATTACAAAATTTTGAACCTTTGCAATACATATTGGGAGAATGTGAATTTTACGGCTTATCGTTAAAAGTTTCTCCATCCTGTTTGATACCTCGCCCTGAAACTGAAGAGTTAGTTCATTGGATATTACAACATAATTTTACAAAAGCACTAGATATAGGTACTGGCAGTGCTTGTATTCCAATAGCATTAGCTAAGCATAAAGAGTCTCAAATTACGGCTTTGGATATTTCATCTGATGCTTTGTCAATAGCTAGAGAAAATGCTAAAAAAAACACAGTGGATATTCATTTTATTGAACACGATATTTTTAATGATATTGATTTGAAAACTTCCTTTGATTTAATTGTTAGTAATCCTCCTTATGTTTTAGAAAGTGAAAAGGCATTGATGAAACATAATGTATTGGACTATGAGCCACATTTAGCTTTGTTTGTTTCGGATAATGACGCTTTAATATACTACAAGCGTATCATAGATTTTTCAAAAGTCCATTTACAAAAAGAAGGCTTGTTGTTTTTAGAAATAAATGAACAAAAATCATTTGAAATAAAGGAATTGCTAGAGAATAACGGCTTTAAAAATGTCTTAATAAAAAAAGATATGCAAGGCAAAAATAGAATGGTAAAAGCCGTTAGGAAATCGTAAATTCGAATTCTAATGAATGTAGAAAATCGTATTGTTTTTTTAAGAAGTGAATTGCAGCAACACAATTACAATTATTATGTGTTGGACAAACCTACTATTAGTGATTTTGAGTTTGATATGCTTCTCAACGAGCTTATAGATTTAGAAAAACAAAACCCACAATTTTACGATGCAAATTCTCCTACACAACGTGTAGGAGGTGAGCTAATTAAATCTTTTGATACTGTTGCTCATGAATACCGTATGTTATCTCTAGGAAATACCTATTCTGCTGAAGAACTAGTTGACTTTGATAAACGCATTACCAAATTAGTTGAAACGGATATAGAATACGTTTGTGAGCTCAAATACGATGGTGTATCCATAAGTTTGAAATATGAAAATGGCGAGTTGAAACAAGCTTTAACTCGAGGTAATGGTACGCACGGAGATGATGTTACAGTTAATGTAAAAACCATCAATAGTATTCCGCTTAAACTCAAAGGTGATTATCCCTCTAAATTTGAAATAAGAGGAGAAATATTTTTACCACACGATGGTTTCAATCTAATGAATGAAAAGAGAATAGCAAATGATTTAGAGCCTTTCGCCAACCCTAGAAATGCAGCTTCTGGTAGTGTTAAAATGCAGGATAGTAAAGAAGTTGCTAAACGTCCTTTAGACTGTTTTTTATACTATTTGTTAGGTAAAGAATTACCGTCTCAAAAGCATTATGAAAATTTGCAAAATGCTAGAGAATGGGGCTTTAAGATACCTCATGAAATAAAAGTTTGTTCGTCTATTGACAAGGTCATTGATTTTGTCAATTATTGGGACAATAAAAGACATCATTTGCCATACGATATTGACGGCATAGTCATAAAGGTTAATGACTTGAAATTGCAGGAACAGATGGGTTTTACGGCTAAAAGCCCACGTTGGGCTATTTCTTATAAATTCAAAGCAGAACAAGTATCAACCGTTTTAAATGAAATCACTTATCAGGTGGGTCGTACAGGAGCTATTACACCCGTTGCTAATCTTGAGCCTGTTCTTTTGGCAGGAACAGTTGTCAAACGAGCTTCATTACATAATGCAGACCAAATCTCAAAACTAGACATAAGAGTAGGCGATAAGGTATATGTTGAAAAAGGGGGAGAGATAATTCCTAAAATTGTTGGAGTTGCCCTAAAGGAAAGGGATTTGTTTTCTCAGCCTACGGTTTATATCAGTCATTGTCCTGAATGCGATACACCATTGGTAAGGTCTGAGGGCGATGCTAAACATTACTGTCCAAACGACTTGATGTGTCCGCCTCAAATAAAAGGCAAGTTTGAACATTTTATAAGCAAAAAGGCTATGGATATTGATGGCATTGGTCCTGAGACGATTGACCTACTTTTTGAAAATCAACTTATTGCTTCGATTCCAGATTTATACGACCTTAAAAAAGAAGATTTATTACCATTTAAAAAAGAAGGTGAAAAATGGGCATCTAATATTATTGAGGGTTTAGAACAATCAAAAGCCATTCCATTTGAACGTTTGTTATTTGCTCTAGGTATTAGATATGTTGGAGAAACAGTTTCTAAAGTATTGGTCAAAGAATTTCAACACATAGACCATTTAATGATAGCTGATAAAGAACGCTTGGAAAATGTTGATGAAATAGGAGAGAAAATAGCAGAAAGTGTGGTGTTATATTTTCAAAATAATGAAAATATAAAGCTTATTGACAGATTGAAAAATCAAGGTTTATGTTTTGAAATAGGTGAAGAAAGTAAAGCTATTTCATCGCAGTTATCAGGTATGTCAATTGTTATTTCTGGCGTTTTTAGTCATTTTTCGAGAGATGAGCTTAAAAAATTAATTGAACAACATGGAGGAAAAAATGTTAGTTCAATTTCTAAAAAAACTACATTTGTAGTAGCAGGTGAGAATATGGGGCCTAGCAAACTTCAAAAGGCCGAAAAGTTAAATGTTCCCATATTGACCGAAGATGAATTCATTAAAAAGATTAGTTAATGCATATTCAATTTGTAGAAAATATAAAGCAGAAAGTTGGTGATTATGTTTTTAAACGTGATTTGAAACACAACGACAGAAAACGTGAAGTTCATAATTTACATACAGCTAAATCTATTGGCATTCTTTATGATGCTACCGATTTGAAAGATATGATGCTTGTAAGCGAGTTTGCAAACGAACTATTTAAAACTAAAAAAGATGTTAAGGCCTTAGGTTTTGTGAATAGAAATGAACTTACACATCATCATATGCCTATGCTTCAATTCGATTTTTTCTTTTTGAAAGATTTGAATTGGTACTATAAACCTCAAAATTATATCATCAAAAATTTCTTGGAAAAGGATTACGATATACTTATCAATTTGTGTACGAGTAATTGTGTGCCTGTCAAATATTTAGCGGGTGGTTCAAAAGCTAAGTTTAAGGTTGGCAAATACGAACAAGATTTATCCATCTATGATATGATGATAGATGTTAAACAAGAAACCTTATCAGCTTTGATAACTGAAGTAAAACATTACCTTAACTTAATCAACAAAAAAAATGCTTCATAAAATAAGTGGAACTGGTGTAGCTTTAGTAACTCCTTTCAAATCTGACTTAAGTATTGACTTTGAAGCATTAACTTCTTTGGTCAATCATTGTGTTGATGGTAACATAGATTTTCTTGTCGTCATGGGAACAACCGGTGAAAGTGTAACACTTTCATTAGAAGAAAAAAATGCAGCATTAGATTGTGTCAAAAAGGCAAACAATAATAGATTACCCATTGTTTTAGGTATTGGTGGAAATAACACAGATTACATTACCCAGTCTTTTTCTTCTTTTAATCTTGATGGAGTTGATGCTATTTTATCTGTTTCACCAGCTTATAACAAGCCTACACAAGAGGGTATATATCAACATTTCAAAGCGATTTCTAAAAGTTCGCCACTACCTATAATTTTATACAATGTTCCGGGTAGGACATCTTCTAATATGACTTCTGAAACTACTCTAAGATTAGCTAATGATTTTGAAAATATTATTGCAATAAAAGAAGCGAGTGGTGATATGGAGCAGATTATGGAAATCATCTCTAAAAAACCCATTGATTTTAAGGTTCTTTCTGGTGATGATGCTATTACACTTCCTATTATTCTTATGGGAGGTGATGGTGTTATTTCAGTATTGGGTCAAGCCTTACCAAAAGATTTTTCTTCTATGGTAAAATATGGTCTTGAAGGAGATTTAAAAGCCTCCAAAGAATTACATTACAAGATATTGAGTTTTGTTAAACCACTATTTATAGAAGGAAATCCAGCGGGAGTAAAGACACTTCTCAGTTTACAAGGTATTTGCAAGGAGGAAGTGAGATTGCCATTGGTCAAGTCTTCGGCAAAATTAAAATCTATCTTTGAAAAAGAATTGAATAAATTAGTCTAGAAACTAGCTAACTTCTCAGAAACATATTCTCCTTTTTCTAACTTATCTTTAATAGCACTAAAGGACTCTATTGTATAGTTTACATCTTCTATTGTATGAACAGCAGTAGGAATCAGTCTTAAAAGAATTACTCCCTTAGGAACAACAGGATAGGTTACAATAGAACAGAATATGCCGAAATTTTCCCTTAAATCTAAGGTTAAGTTAGTTGCTTCACCAACACCACCAGACAAATAAACAGGCGTAACGGCAGATTCAGTATTGCCTAGATTAAAACCAGCTTTTCTAAGTCCAGACTGTAAGCTATTTGCTATATTCCAAAGATTAGCTTTTAGCTCTGGTTTAGATTGAAGAAGTTCTAAACGCTTGATAGCACCAATTGTAATTGGCATAGGTAAAGATTTAGCGAAAATTTGAGAACGCATATTGTATCTCAAGTATTCTATAACATCTTCGGTAGAGGAAATGAAGGCACCAATACTTGCCATAGATTTAGCAAATGTACCAAAGTAAACATCAATTTCATCGTGGCAACCTAAGTGCTCGCCTGCGCCATATCCAGTTTTTCCCATAGTTCCAAAACCATGTGCATCATCAACTAACAGACGGAAATTATATTTTGCTTTTAAAGCTGTTATCTCTTTAAGTTTACCTAAGTCGCCAGACATTCCAAAAACACCTTCAGTAATAACTAGTATTCCACCATCTGTTTCATCAGTAATCTTTTGAGCTCTTTGTAATTGCTTTTCAAAATTTTCAATATTGTTATGAGGAAAAACAAAGCGTTTTCCTTGATGTAATCTAACGCCGTCAATTATACAAGCGTGACATTCACTATCATAAACAATAACATCTTTTCTATCTACTAATGCATCAATTGATGACATTATTCCCTGGTATCCAAAGTTAAGTAGTATAGTATCTTCTTTTTTCATAAAAGAAGAAAGTTCATTTTCTAGTTGCTCATGGTAGTTGGTGTTACCAGACATCATTCTAGAACCCATAGGGTAACCTAAACCCCAATCTTTAGAAGCTTGTTCATCAACACGTCTAACTTCTTCGTGGTTTGAAAGTCCTATATAGTTATTAATACTCCAAACTAAAACTTCTTTTCCCCTGAAAAACATTTTGTTAGAAATTTCGCCTTCTAGTTTAGGAAATGTAAAATAGCCATGTGCATCTTTGGCATGTTTTCCTAAGGGTCCTCTATTGTTTTTTATCTTATCAAAAAGATCCATACTAACTTGTCCGTTTAAGTTGGCTAAAATAATCAATAGTATTTATCTTACAAAATACATTTTAAACTATGTAAAATAAAATATTTCAAAAGTCGTTCCAATTACTATCTTTGCAACTGATTATTTTAGATGAAAAATTTCTTATATATCGTTTTATTAGCAGTCTTGTTCTCTTGTAATGGCTATCAGAAGATAGTAAAGAGTAACGATATCGAGTTAAAGTATATAATGGCTAAAAAGTATTATGAAGAGAACGAATACTTTAAGGCCTTACCACTTCTTGATGAATTGCACACCTTGTTTAAAGGAACCAAGAAAGCAGAAGAAGTAGATTATTTACTTGCATACACTCATTATGGGTTAGGTGCTAATATGTTAGCTAGTTATAAATTCAAACTATTTACTCTAACTTATCCATTCAGCAAACACAACGAAGAGTTGGCTTATATGGCAGCTTATTGTTACTATTTAGAATCTCCTAAATATTCTCTAGATAAAACGAATACCCTGAAAGCGATTCAAGAGTTACAAACATTCATAGATAAATATCCTGAAAGTGAGAAAGTTGAAAAATGTAATTCTCTCATAGATGATTTAACTTTGAAAGTTCATAAGAAAGTTTACGGTATTGCGAAGTTATATTATGATATCGAAGATTATAATGCTGCAATTACTGCCTTAAATAACGTTATAACTGACTATCCAACTATTGATAATCAATCCGAAATACAATTTTTAATATTAGATGCTAATTACAAATTGGCTACAAATAGTGTTTCTAGTAAGAAAATAGAACGTTTAAACAATACAATAGCATCTTATCGATATTTTGTCAAAAATTTTCCAGAAGATAATAGGTTAAAAGAGGCAAATAACATTTATGAAAAATCAATTAAACAACTAGAAAAGTTTCAACAATGACAGATTTTAAAAAATCAAAAGCAGCAAATACTACAGAAACAAGAAACATTAAAG
Organism: Flavobacteriales bacterium; assembly: GCA_016779995.1. Taxonomy (NCBI): domain Bacteria; kingdom Pseudomonadati; phylum Bacteroidota; class Flavobacteriia; order Flavobacteriales; species Flavobacteriales bacterium. The sequence goes on along the minus strand of JADHMO010000001.1, from coordinate 31,894 downwards.
ATATGGCTCAGCGTACTGGAAATATGTACGAAGCCGTAGCAATAATGTCTAAACGTGCTGTTCAAATAAATAAAGACATCAAAGAAGAATTGCTTTCTAAACTAGCAGAATTCGCTACTCCTAGTGAATCTATAGAAGAAATTTTTGAAAACAGTGAGCAAATAGAAGTTTCTAAGTTTTATGAAAGACTTCCAAAAGGAACACTTATTGCCGTACAAGAATTTTTAGAAGAAAACATTTACCACAGAAACGCTAAGTTAGATAACGAAGAGGACAGCATCTAATGTCTTTCTTTAAGGGGAAAAATGTAATTGTTGGTGTGACTGCAAGTATTGCAGCATACAAATCTGCATTTTTAGTAAGAGAGTTTGTAAAACAAGGTGCCAATGTTAGGGTAATACAAACTCCTGAATCCCAACAATTTATTACTCCTCTGACCTTATCGACTTTATCTAAAAATCCAGTTCTTAGTGGTCTAGTTAAAGAGGAAGATAAGGACGTCTGGAACAACCACGTAGAAATCGGTCTTTGGGCCGATTTATTTGTTATTGCACCTGCAACGGCTAAAACACTTTCTAAGATGGCAAATGGTGAGTGTGACAATTTATTGCTTACTACCTATCTATCTGCTCAATGCCCAGTGTTTTTTGCTCCAGCAATGGACTTAGATATGTTTAAGCATCAAAGTACGCAAGACAATATTGATAAGCTCACTTCTTATGGTAATGTCTATATCCCTCCAGGAGATGGCGAATTGGCTAGTGGTTTGAGTGGCAAGGGAAGAATGGCAGAACCTGAAGATATTGTTTTGGCCATAGAAGAAAATTTATCTGTACAACTTCCTCTTAAAAACAAAAACATTCTTATCACAGCAGGGCCTACTTTTGAAGCTATCGATCCAGTACGTTTTATAGGCAATCAATCTTCAGGTAAAATGGGATTCTCAATTGCTGAGGCTGCGGCAAATGCTGGAGCTAATGTTACTTTAGTAACTGGACCAACAAACCAACAACTTATAAATAATAGTATTAAGCTAGTTAATGTAGTCAGCGCAAAAGAGATGTATGATGCTTGTTTTGACCATTTTAAGTTGACAGACATAGCTATAATGAGTGCAGCAGTATCGGATTATACACCCAAAGTTGTTTCTACTACCAAAATGAAAAAGCATACAGAAAGTCTAAACATTGAATTTGTTAAAACACAAGATATTCTTAAAAGCTTAGGTGAAGTCAAATCTAATAAACAAGTGCTTATTGGTTTTGCATTAGAAACTAATGATGAAATAGAAAATGCCAAAAAGAAACTCTCTGATAAAAACTTAGATTTTATTGTTTTGAATTCAATGAATGATAAAGGGGCTGGTTTTAAACACGATACAAATAAGATAACCATCATTGATAACAGCAATAAATTGTATAAATTTGAGTTAAAATCAAAGCAAGAAGTGGCTGATGATATTATTAACCATATCGTAGAAAATTACAATGATTAGACTCTTATTTACACTAGTGATTTTACTGACTTCTTTTTGTATGTCATACTCTCAAGAAGTATTATGTAACATTAGAGTTATGCCAAAGAACGATCTTCCAATGAGTGATAGACAGAAGCTTCAAACACTTCAAAAATCTGCTAGAGAATTCATAAATAATAGAAAGTGGACCAATGAGATATTTAAAGATGAGGAACGAATTGAATTCAATCTTTCTTTTAATATTCTTGAAAAAGTGTCAACTGATAGGTACGCTGGAACTTTACAAGTGCAATTTTCTCGGCCTGTTTTTAATAGTTCTTATTATTCACCACTTTTAAATTACCTCGATAAAGAAATAGAGTTTGATTTCATAGATACTCAACCGCTTGATTTTAATGAAAACACGCACACTTCAAACTTATCGGCTATTTTATCCTTTTATACATACATAATCATAGGATTAGATTATTCTACTTTCAGCTACAATGGTGGCAATATGTATTTTCAAAAAGCTAAAAAGATTGTGGAAAATGCTCAGTCTGCACCTGAAAATGGATGGAAAGCATTTGAAAGTAATATGAATAGATATTGGTTAGCAGAAGAACTACTTGATGCTAAATACAGTACATTTCAATCAGTTTTGTACAGTTATCATAGAAGCGGTCTAGATTTAATGCATGAAGATAATGAAAAGGGTAGAGGCTTTGTAACTGAAAGTATTGAAAATATGAGAAAGGTAAAACAGCTTAATCCTACGGCATTTATTTTACAGTTATTTTTTAACGCCAAAGCAGATGAAATAGCTAGTATTTATTCTAACGCTTTTCAAGATGAAAAGAATAGGGTTTACAAACTTCTAACTCAGATTGACCCTGCTAACATCAATAAATACAATAAGATAAAAGAGCAAAACTCAAATAATGAGCCAATTAATACTATGCCTAATTCAAAATAAATCATGCTAAATCGTTTATCCATTAATAACTATGCGCTTATTGATGAATTATCCATCGATTTAAAAAAAGGTTTTACGGCAATTACTGGTGAAACAGGTGCAGGTAAGTCTATTTTAATTTCCGCACTATGTCTCATATTAGGTGAAAGGGCTGATTTTAAAGCCATTGCCGATATTGACAAGAAATGTATAGTTGAAGGTGAATTTAATATTGCAAACTATAATTTAGAGTCCTTTTTTGAGAACAATGACTTAGACTTCACAAATCCAACTCTAATAAGAAGGGAAATAACGCCTACGGGTAGAAGTAGAGCTTTTGTGAATGATACCCCTGTAAGTCTCAATCTATTAAAAGAACTGGGTTCTTTTCTAATAGATATTCATTCTCAACATCAAACACTTCTATTAAATTCTCAAGATTATCAACTAAAATTGGTTGATGCTTATTGTAATCATCAAGATATACTGTCACAGTTTAAAACTGAGTACCAGTCTTTTCTTTCTAAACAAAAAGAGCTAGATGAAATGATTGAAAATGAAAATCATTTTTCAAGAGAGTTAGATTATAAACAGTTTTTATTCGATGAACTAGAAGAAGCTAAATTAAGTCTTGAGGATAACTCAATAGAAGAAGAAGTTAATAAACTTGAAAATTTTGAAGAAATTCAACAAAAACTGAATCAAATTATGATGATTTCAGAGAACAATGAATTTTCAGTTAGCTCCTTGTTGTCAAACATAGTAGTTACTCTAGACAGTATTCGAAAAAACGACTCAAAGATTGATATTTTGAATTCAAGGTTTAATAGTATTTGGATTGAGTTTAAAGATTGTGTTTCTGACCTTGAACATTTAGCTTCTAATTACAATATTGACTTTGATGCAAAACAATTGTTATTTCTTCAAGAACGATTTAGCATAATCAACAAGTTGCTTCAAAAACATAATGCAAATACTATTGAAGATTTATTAGAAATCCACTCCAATCTATCAAAAGATTTAGAGCAGTTTCATTCTATGGACAAGACCATAGAGTCCCTAAGAAATGAATGCGACAAGACTTTTAAAATGGTATCTAAAACTGCTCAATTATTGAGTAAAAATAGATTATCAATTTTACCAAATATTCAAAAGGAATTACAAGGCTTACTTACCAATTTAGGTATGCCGAATGCTAGAGTAAAAATTTCAACTAACTCTTATGATAAACTTAATGCTAAGGGATATGAAGATTTTACATTTTGTTTTACATCAAACAAGGGTATAGAGCCTAAGCAAATCTCTAGTATTGCTTCTGGAGGAGAGCTATCTAGATTGATGTTATGTTTTAAATATATTCTTGCTCAAAAAACGAGTTTACCCAGTGTAATTTTTGATGAAATTGACTCTGGTGTTTCTGGAGAAATAGCTCATAAAATGGCAGATCTTATGAGTCAAATGTCTAAATCTATGCAAGTTATTAGCATAACGCATCTTCCACAAGTTGCCGCTAAAGGTAGCGTTCAGTTACTAGTATCTAAATTGGAAACATCAGAAAAAGCACAAACTAATATTAAAGAATTATTACCAGAAGAGCGAATCGTTGAATTAGCAAAAATGCTTAGTGGTAAAACGATTACGGATTCTTCATTGAGTAACGCACGAGATTTATTAAATACTTGATAATTCGTTTATATTTGTAACCAACAAACCAATTTATAAAATGTCAAATAATTTATTAAAAGGAAAAAGAGGTATAATTTTTGGTGCTTTAGATAGCAAATCTATAGCTTGGAAAGTAGCAGAACATTGTAAAGAACAAGGTGCCGAATTTGTATTAACAAACGCCCCTATTGCAATGCGAATGGGTACAATTAACGAATTAGCAGAAAAAACAAATTCTACCATCATTCCTGCAGATGCAACATCTGTAGAGGATATTGACAACCTTATTACTAAATCAATGGAAATATTAGGTGGTAAGATTGACTTTATATTACATTCAATAGGTATGTCTGTTAATGTAAGAAAAGGAAGGCACTATACTGACCAAAATTATGATTTCACTGTTAAAGGCTTAGATGTTTCTGCTATGTCTTTTCATAAAGTCATGCAATCGGCATGGAAATTAGAAGCTATGAACGATTATGGCTCTATTTTAGCTCTTTCTTACATTGCAGCACAACGTACTTTTCCAGATTATAACGATATGGCTGACAATAAATCTTTTCTAGAAAGTATTGCAAGAAGTTTTGGTTATCATTTTGGTAAAAGAAATAAAGTAAGAGTAAATACGATTTCTCAATCACCTACTATTACTACTGCTGGAAGTGGGGTAAAAGGCTTTGATGGTTTCTTCAAATATGCAGAGCAAATATCACCACTTGGAAATGCTTCTGCAGACGATTGTGCTAAATACTGTGTTTCTTTATTTTCTGATTTAACACAGTCTGTAACTATGCAGAACTTGTTCCATGACGGAGGGTTTTCAAATACAGGTGTTAGCGAAGAGGTACTAGAGAATTTTCTAAAGTAAAGTTTAAATAATTACACATAAAAAAAGCTCCAAAAGGAGCTTTTTTTAGTTTAGGTTTATTCCTCTTCTTTAGGTTTTTGAGGTTTCTCTTTCTTGGGCTTATTAATTTTAACCTTTAACTCACCTTTTTCTTCATCTAGGCTAATTTTTATGTCATCACCTTCTGCAAGGTTAGCATTAACAATTTCCTCGGCAATAACATCTTCTAAATACTTTTGTATTGCTCTTTTTAGTGGTCTAGCACCAAATTGAGAATCATAACCTTTATCTGCAATAAAATCTTTAGCCTTTTTATCTAGACTCAAAGAATATCCAAGTTGTGTAATTCTTTCAAACAGCATTTTTAGTTCAATATCAATAATTTCATGAATATGCTCACTGCTTAATGAATTAAACATGACTACGTCATCAATACGATTTAAGAACTCAGGGGCAAATGCTTTTTTAAGCGCTTTAGCAATAACGCCTTTAGCGTCTGATTGATATGATTCTTTTCTAGCAGTTGTTGAAAATCCAACACCTTGACCAAAATCTTTGAGCTGACGAGAACCTATGTTAGAAGTCATTATGATAATAGTATTCTTGAAGTTTATTTTTCTTCCTAAACTATCAGTCATATAACCATCGTCTAATACTTGAAGTAATAAATTGAATACATCAGGATGTGCTTTTTCTACTTCATCTAATAATATAATAGAGTAGGGCTTTCTTCTTACTTTTTCAGTAAGCTGACCGCCTTCTTCGTAGCCAACATATCCTGGAGGTGAACCCACTAGACGAGTGACAGCAAATTTTTCCATATATTCACTCATATCAATTCTAATAAGTGAATCATTGGTATCAAACATAATTTTGGATAACTCTTTAGCTAACTGGGTTTTTCCAACACCAGTAGGACCTAAGAATATGAATGAGCCAATTGGTTTTTCAGGATCTTTCAAACCAACTCTATTTCTTCTTATAGCTTTGACTATTTTGCTGATAGCTTCATCTTGTCCGATAACGCGTTTTTGAAGCTCCTTTTCCATCTGAACAAGCTTTTTACTCTCTTGTTCTGCAATTCTTTGTACAGGAACTCCTGTCATCATAGCTACGACTTCTGCAACATTATCCTCAGTAACCGTTTCTCTTTGATTTTTTAACTCTTCTTCCCAAACAAGTTTAGCCTGTTTAAGATTATTTTCAATTTTTCTTTCTTCATCTCTTAACTTGGCAGCCTCTTCAAAACGTTGTTTTTTGATGACATTACCTTTTTGAGATTTGATAGCATCTAACTCTTTTTCAAGTTTTAAGATGTTTTCAGGAACATTGATGTTGTTGATATGAACTCTTGAGCCTGCTTCGTCTAATGCATCGATTGCTTTGTCTGGAAGGTGTCTGTCACTCATATATCGGTTAGTAAGTGCAACACAAGATTCGAGGGCTTCTTCAGTATAAGAAACATTATGATGCTCTTCATATCTTTCTTTTATGTTATGAAGAATTTGGAGTGTTTCATCAATAGAGGTTGGTTCAACTAAAACTTTTTGAAAACGTCTTTCTAATGCGCCGTCTTTTTCTATGTTTTGTCTGTATTCGTCTAAGGTAGTAGCTCCTATACATTGCAGTTCTCCTCGAGCTAATGCTGGCTTGAACATATTAGAAGCGTCCAATGAACCTGAGGCTCCACCAGCACCAACAATAGTATGTATTTCATCAATAAAGAGTATGATATCGCTATTTGTTTCTAATTCGTTTAGAATAGCTTTCATACGTTCCTCAAATTGACCTCTATATTTAGTACCAGCTACTAATGCAGCCAAATCCAAAGAAATTATTCTTTTGTTAAACAGAACACGAGACACTTTGCGTTGTACTATTCTAAGAGCTAAACCTTCAGCAATTGCCGACTTACCGACACCAGGCTCTCCAATAAGAATAGGATTATTCTTTTTTCTACGACTTAAAATTTGAGAAACTCGTTCAATTTCCTTTTCTCTACCAACAATGGGATCGAGTTTATCATCGGATGCCATTTTTGTTAAGTCTCTACCAAAATTATCTAAAACAGGTGTAGAGGACTTAGTATTTCCTCTTGATTGTTTTGGTTTATTGGAAAAAAGCTCTTCGTCATCTGGTTCAGAGCCACCTAATTCGGCACGTGGGCTAGAACTAAAGTCTGAAGTGTCATCATCAGATTCTTCTCCATTTATATCTATCATTGAAGCAAACTCATTTTTTACCGTTTCATAATCCACATTAAACTGATTTAGAGATAAGGTTACGATACTATCCTCGTCTTTAAGCATAGATAGAAGTAAGTGTATGGTTTTAATTTCGACACTTTTAAATATCATTAACTCTAAATGTGCTAATTTAACAGCTCTAGCTGCTTGTTTTTTCAACTCTAAATTACTTGAATTTGAATACTCACTTTTTTCATTGTTGACAATTGAACTCTCAACAACCTTCCTAAGAGCTGTTAAATCTACATCTAAAGCTTTGAGAATAATCACAGCAGAACCTTGACCTTCTCTCAAAATTCCAAGTAAAAAGTGTTCAGGACCTATAGCATTATGACCTAGTCGAAGAGCTTCTTCTCGGCTAAAGCTAAGAACATCATTTAGTCGTGGTGAAAATTTAGAATCCATATCTTTTAAAGGGTTTGCTTAACATGCACAAATTAATAATTAGATTGAGAATTTGACAATAAATCAACCTTTGATTTATCAACATTCAAAGTGTTGATAATTATTGATTTTTTTTAAGGCTATGCAAAGTGTGATTAGTTAAATTCGTCAATTAAATATAAACAATAAAATTTAATTTTTATGGCTGACGGAGAGAAAATCATTCCAATTAACATAGAAGAAGAAATGAAGTCAAAGTACATCGATTATTCGATGTCTGTAATTGTTTCAAGAGCCTTGCCTGACGTAAGAGATGGTCTAAAACCTGTTCATCGAAGGGTGTTGTTTGGTATGCACGAATTGGGTGTAACCTCTACAAAAGCGTATAAAAAATCAGCTCGTATTGTCGGTGAAGTTCTCGGTAAATTTCACCCACATGGAGACACTTCTGTTTATGATACTATGGTAAGAATGGCTCAAGAATGGTCATTACGTTATATGTTAGTAGATGGACAAGGAAACTTTGGCTCTATTGACGGTGATAGTCCTGCTGCTATGCGTTATACTGAAGCACGTTTGAGAAAAACTGCTGAAGAGTTACTCTCTGATATTGATAAAGATACGGTTGATTATCAACTTAATTTTGATGATACCATAAAAGAACCTGTTGTATTACCTGCTAGGATTCCTAATTTACTATGTAATGGTACTTCTGGTATTGCAGTTGGTATGGCTACCAATATGGCACCTCACAACCTTTCAGAGGTCGTTGACGCTACCATTGCATACATCGACAACAGAGATATTGACACACAAGGTCTGATGGAACATATTAAGGCTCCTGATTTTCCAACAGGTGGTATTATATATGGCTATGAAGGTGTTAGAGATGCCTTTGAAACTGGACGAGGAAAAGTAGTGATGCGTGCCAAAACATCTTTTGAAGAAGTAGGAAACAGAGAAGCAATTATTGTTTCCGAAATTCCTTACATGGTTAATAAAGCTGAAATGATTAAGAAAACAGCAGACTTAATCAACGATAAAAAACTTGATGGCATTCACGATATACGAGACGAATCCGATAGAAATGGTATGCGAATTGTTTATGAACTCAAAAGAGATGCCATTCCTAATATTGTATTAAATAAGTTATTCAAATACACACAATTACAATCTTCGTTTAGTGTCAATAATATTGCTCTAGTTAATGGACGTCCTGAACAGTTAAACCTTAAGCAAATTATAGGTCATTTTGTAGATCATAGGCATGAAGTTGTAGTAAGAAGAACACAATACGAACTTGAACAAGCAGAGAAAAGAGCTCACGTTCTTGAAGGCTTATTAATAGCTTTAGACAATTTAGACGCTATTATCAAAATGATTAGGGATTCTAGAACCCCTGAAGATGCTAGAAATGGATTGATGACGAGTTTTAATTTATCAGAAATTCAAGCTAGAGCTATTCTCGATTTAAGACTTCAAAAATTAACCGGTCTTGAAAGAGATAAACTCAAAGAAGAATACGATGAATTGATGAAAACCATTGCCTTTTTGAAAAACATCTTAGAAAATGAAGATGTTAGAATGGATATCATCAAAACAGAATTGAATGAAGTAAAAGAAAAATATGGTGATGATAGACGCTCTACCATTGAATATGGTGGTGGTGATTTCAGAATTGAAGATATGATTCCAGATGAAGAAGTTGTTATTACAATTTCACATCTAGGTTATATTAAAAGAACTAAACTTACTGAATACAAATCTCAAAATAGAGGAGGGGTTGGTTCTAAAGGAGCTTCCACTAGAGATGCTGATTTCTTAGAAGATATGTTTGTGGCAAACAACCACGATTATATGCTTTTCTTTACAGAAAAAGGTAGATGTTTCTGGTTAAGAGTATTTGAAATCCCTGAAGGAGCTAAAGCTACTAAAGGAAGAGCTATTCAGAATATGATAAATATTCCATCTGATGACAAGGTGATGGCATTTATAAATACCAAAGACTTAAAAGATGAAGACTATGTTAATAGTCATTGTGTTGTTATGTGCACTAAAAAAGGAGTAATTAAAAAGACTTCTTTAGAATCGTATTCTAGACCTCGACAAAATGGTATCAATGCCATTACTGTTAGAGATGGAGATCAGTTATTGGAAGCAAAATTAACAACTGGTAACTCTCAAATTATGTTAGCAGTTAAATCTGGTAAAGCTATTCGATTTGAAGAAGAGAAAGTAAGACCAATGGGAAGAACTGCTTCTGGAGTAAGAGGTGTCACTTTAGCTAATGATAAGGACGAAGTGGTTGGAATGATTTGTGTCAACGATTTTGAATCTGATGTATTGGTGGTTTCTGAAAATGGATACGGTAAACGTTCAAGTATTGAAGATTATAGAATTACCAACAGAGGAGGGAAAGGAGTAAAGACTATCAACGTAACTGACAAGACAGGTAACCTTATTGCATTGAAAAATGTAACTGATGAAAACGATCTTATGATTGTTAATAAATCAGGAATTACTATTAGGATTTCAGTTGCTGACTTGCGTCAAATGGGTAGAGCTACTCAAGGTGTTCGAATTATCAAACTCAGAGAAAAGGATTCTATTGCTGCCGTTGCAAAAGTACCAGCAGTAAGTAATGAAGAAGAAAGTGAATTGAATGATAGTCAAACAGATTCAATAGACAACACTGAAAGTTCAACTTCTGAAGAATAAATTAAAAATATAATTCTTTAAATTTATTATATCACACAATTAAACGGCACTTAGTGCCGTTTTTTGTTTTAAATTTACAGCTCAAAAATTAAAAAAAATGAAAAAATTTTTATTGCTATTTTGTTTGTTATTCACTTCATCTGTGATGTATCCACAAACATTGATAAACAAAATTACTCCCGCAAACGATTACGATATAGCTTACGAAGTATGGGAATTAGATAATGGGCTCACAATAATAGTACATGAAGATGATTCTGACCCTATGGTACACGTAGAAGTGACCTATCATGTTGGTTCTAATAGAGAACAAATAGGTATTACAGGCTTTGCACACTTCTTTGAGCATATGATGTTTCAAGGTTCTGACAATGTGGGTGATGACGAGCATTTTAAAATAATTTCTGAAAGTGGAGGTACTATGAATGGTACTACCAACAGAGACAGAACTAACTATTTTGAAACAGTCCCTAGTAATCAACTTGAAACAGCTTTATGGTTAGAAGCCGATAGAATGGGCTTTCTTTTAGATGCAGTAACTGTAAAGAAATTTGAGAATCAAAGGGATGCTGTAAAAAATGAAAAAATGCAGAATCAGGTCAATGTACCATACGGCATGTTTTGGGAAATCAAAGATCAAACATTATATCCAGAAGGACATCCTTATTCATGGCCTACTATAGGATATGTTGATGATTTAGATAGAGTTACTGTTGATGACCTTAAAGACTTTTTTATGCGTTGGTATGGACCAAACAACGCCTATTTAGTAGTTGCAGGAGATGTTAAGACAGAAAATGTTTTAGAACTATCAAAAAAATACTTTGGTTCAATTCCAAGAGGTCAAGAAGTAAGAGATTTAAGATTGCCTAGAGTAAATTTACCTCAAAATAAGTATAGAAAATTTGCCGATAGAATATATTTTCCAATGGCTGCTTTTGTGTATCCAACTATACCAAATTTTCACAAAGACGAACCTGCTTTAGACGCTTTAGCTGATATGATGGGAGGGGGGAACAACTCTTTATTTTATAAAGAATTTGTTAAAACAGAAAGAGCTGTACAAGCCTCTGTTAGTCATCCATGTTCTGAATTATCAGGAGAATTTTTAATTCAAGTTATTTCTTATCCAGATTATACATTTGCTGAAACTGAAGAAAAAATCAATACTCTAATTAATAACTTTGAAGAATATATTACTGAAGAGGCATTAGAACGCTTTAAATCGACAATGAGGTCTGATATTATTGATGGTCTTTCTAGTGTCAGAGGCAAAGCCTCTCAATTGACTTCATGGGCCTATTTATTAGATGAACCACACAATTTTAGTAAAGAAATTGAAAGGTACGAAGCAGTTACGATTGAAGATGTTAAGAAAGTCTATAGAAAGTACATAATGAATAAAAATTCAGTAGGTATAGATTACTTTCCATTACCTCCATTTTCTGAAGACTCCGTTCAAAGTATAAATCCTTTTGCTAACGTTCCATATAAAAAAGACCCTCAGTATGATGGTCTAACTTATACTAAGCCTACTGATACATTTGATCGTTCTGTAAGACCTACGGCACCAGCTGCTAAAGCGGTTTCTGTACCTGTATATTACGAGTTTAATGTTAATCAATTAGCTGGCGAAAACAAAAATAGTATCCCAGTAATTGGTGCAGAAAATAATGAAGTTCCCAAAGTGAATATTTTGATTACACTAGAAGGTGGAGATTTACTTATTGATAATCCTAAAAAAGCTGGATTGTCGCAACTAACTGCTATGCTTCTTAATGAAAGTACGGAAAACTTTACAACAGAAGAGATGAGTGCCAAACTTGATAACTTGGGTAGTTCAATTTCTTTCAGCTCAGGAGATAGAACATCTTCGATTTTTGTTTCAAGTCTTGTTGGTAAAATAGACGAAACGATATCACTTCTTGAAGAAAAACTATTTAACCCAGCCTTTAATGAGGAAGACTATAAACGAATTAATAAACAATTTAAAGAGTCTATCAATAACAGTAAGAAGTCAGCTCAAAATATGGCTAGACAAGCTGTGGCAGAATTGATGTATGGTAATTCTATCAGAGGTACTATGCCATCTGTCAAAGGAGTTGAGAAAATCAAACTTTCTGAAGTAAAAGAATTTTATAAAAAGCAATACAATTCAAGACTTGCTAGTGTTGTTGTAGTTGGTGATGTAACTAAAGAAGAAATGTTACCAAGATTACAATTTTTGAATAAATGGGAGGGTAGTGATGTTGTCATTAATAAGAACTTACCAATTGAAGAAATTAATGGTAAAACCATTTATTTAATTCATAAACCTGGTCCTCAATCTATTATTACACTTGCCCATAAAGGTTTAAAGTATGATGTCGATGGCGATTATTACAAAGCTGGAGTTATGAATTTTCCCCTAGGAGGAGCTTTTAGTAGTCGTTTAAACCTTAATTTAAGAGAAGATAAAGGATATACCTACGGTATTCGTTCAGGCTTTGATGGAAATGATACTGACGGTATGTTTAGTATAAGTACGTCTGTACGTTCTGAAGCGACAGATAGTGCCCTTACCGAAATCTATAAAGAATTCGAAAACTATATAACTGAAGGAATAAATGAAGAAGAATTAGCGTTTACAAAGAACTCAATTGCTAATTCTGATGCCTTAAAGTATGAAACAGCATTTCAGAAGTCAAGATTCTTAGCTCGAATACAGCGATATGGTCTTGATGGCAATTATACTAAAAAGCAAAAAGAAATGTTAAATGATATGACTGTAGCAGATGTTAAATCAATAGCAAATAAATACTTAAAAATGGATGACCATATTGTTGTCGTTGTTGGTAATAAATATGCTTTGAAAGATAAACTACAGAAATTCGGAAAAGTAACAGAATTAAAAATTAAATAAATGAAAGTATCTAAGATTATTGTTTGTTCACTAATTCTTTTTTCTAGTATTAGTGCTTATGCTCAAAAAAGTAATGTTCAAAATGCTTACAAAGCTTTAGAAAAGAAGAAAATAGAAGAAGCCGTAGAATACATAGAAATGGCTGCTGCCAATTCTAGTACGGCTGATGATGTTAAAATGCATAATTATCGAGGAAAAATCTATTATGAAATTTACTCGAATGCTGATTATAAAGCTATGGATCCAATGGCCATTATGAAATGTGCTGAAAGTTGGATTGCTGTGTATCAGCACCCAAAAGCAAAAAAATGGTTTGATAAGGACGAACTAAGTGGAAATATTGCAAAAGCGGGAGTTGGATTGTTTAATTCTGGAATAAACTTGTATAATTCTAAAGATTATTCATCTTCCAAAAAAATGTTTAACAAAATTTTTGATTTATTTCCTTTAGATGAAAAAAACAACCTTGAAAGGAGTAATGTTACTAAAGAGAGTATTTGGTTAAATTTATTCTATGTATCATCAGCTGAAGGAAATAATAATACATCTAAGGAATTTTTACAAAAGCTCATAGATATTAACTATCAAGACCCACAGATATACTCTTATATGGCTAATATTTTACTAGAAGAAAAAGATAGTGAAGGGGCTTTAGAAGTAATCAAATATGGACGAGAATTTTTCGAATCAGATGTTAATTTAATTATTGCTGAATTAAATTATTATTTAGGACAAAATGATTTTGTTAAAGCTGAAAAACTATTAACATTAGCTGTAGAAGAAGACCCCAATAATCATCAATTGTTTTTTGCATTAGGTAGTAGTTACGATGAATTAAATGACTTTGAAAAGGCTGAAAATGCTTATTTAGAAGCCATTAATATCAAACCAGATTTTTATGATGCTCTTTACAATTTAGGTGTTATGTATTATAATAAAGGTGGTGATATGCTTAAAGAAGCTAATAACATAAAAGATTTTAAAAAATATGACATTGCTAAAACTAACGCTGATAATACAATGTTAAAAGGATTACCTTATATAGAAAAGTGTAATGATATTGATCCCTCTGATAAAAATATATTACTAGTACTTAAAGAATTATATTATAGAAATGGAGATGATGCTAAATATAAAGATGTAATGAGTAAACTTAAATAACAACTTAAGTAGGGGATTCTTTTATGTTTCCCCTTATTACTTAATTCTTTACTTAACATAATATTAATTATCGTTCAAGTTATGCTGATTATCAGATTAGAACGTATGTATGGTATTTGATATTTACTCTCATTTTTTGTTGTTATAATTCTCACGCTCAAAATGCTGAGAATCGCATTTTTGAAAACAAGCTGAAAATATATACGATAAATAAAAATTATTTAAATGAAGTAACTCCAAATTTCTTAGCTTCAGCTTTGGCAGCTGGTGCCCATTTAGTGAGATTAGCAATTCGAGTATCATTTGAAGGATGTGTGCTTAAAAACTCGGGTGTTGTACTGCCGTTTTTAGCTTTCATGCGTTTCCACAACTCAGCTGCTTCATCAGGGTTATATCCTGCTATTGCCATTATATCTAGTCCTATTTTATCGGCTTCAGACTCATGGCTTCTGCTAAATGGCAACATTACACCTAAAGTTGTGCCAATACCGTAAACAGCATTAAACTTTTGACGTTCAACTTCTTTTTCACTTAAAGCTACATTTCCAGCCACAGCAACTGCTTGTTGTAATACACCAGCACTCATTCTTTGTGCTCCATGGTCAGCTAAAGCATGTGCTACTTCGTGTCCCATAACGACTGCCACACCGGTCTCTGTTTGTGTAATTGGGAGTATGCCAGTATAAAAGACGATTTTACCTCCAGGCATACACCAAGCATTGACTGTTTCTTCATTTACTAAGTTATATTCCCATTGGTAATCTTTTAAATATCCTTCATATCCGTTGGCAGTTAACCATTTTTCTGCTGCTTGAGCTATTTTTGCTCCGACAGTACTTATCATTTGACTTTCTTTAGTCCCTTTTATTACTTCATGTTCAGATAAAAATGTTTCATATTCCCTAAATGCCATAGGAAAAATCTGATCGCTAGACTGATACATATTTAAAGTGCTTTTTCCAGTAAATGGATTGACTTTACAAGAGTTTAGGAAAATTAATAAGGATAAGATAGAAACTAATTTTAATGTATGTTTTTTCATGATATAGAGGTTTTAAGATTGATTACAAATGTACTTACTTTTAAATATATACTTTGTGATTTATTAACTTTAATTTTTTGTTCTTCTCTAGTTTTTTAATGCTTCGAATAACTGTTTCTACTCTAAGACCCGTAAGTTCACCTATTTCTTTCCTGCTTAAATCTACTTTATATTCAAAAGGTTCTTTTAATTGATAGATTTCTTTTTTGAGATAGTTTAATAAAGTCAAAATTCTATGTTCAGAGTTTTCTGTTGAATTTTCATAAGCCATCATAGAAATATAATATAACTGTTCAGCAATAGTTTTAGATACATTTAAAAACTCATTGTTATTCTCTTTAATAAGCTTTAAAAAATTACTTTTTGTCAGTAGCCATATTCTACTATCTTTAGTTATTTTTCCATCTGCTAAATAATTAAAACTACCCAGTATAGCTGCCTCTCCTATTCCTCTATTGTCAGAATAAATAGATTGAATAAATTCTTTACCATCTGAGCTACAATTATATAATTTGACTTCACCTTGTTGAATCTGATAATAAAACCTTGGAATTGCATTTTTTTTGAATAAACAATCACCTTTTTGGAATTCAACAAGTTTAGCTTGGTATTTAATAAGTAAGTTTTCTTCAATCATAGATTTTGGCTTTATGATTTATATCATAAAAAATTGGCTTTAAAACTAAGAAGTTTGGTAAACAAAATTAATCAAAATTAATATTATGAACTTACTTCAAAGATACAACGATAATCATTTTTGGGAAAGAATGGAATTTTACAGATTTTCTATTATGATGTTTACTATAACATTTGGTACAGCATTAGCTTCCGTTGCCTTATATTATTTATTTGAGCTTCAAAATTCAGCTTACTTTATACCTGTTGCTATAGTTTCTTTCTTTGCCATGGGTGCAAATGCCGCTGCCATTGCTCAATCTCCGTTAAAATGGGTTGTTACCATTTTTACTTCATCTGTATTTCTATCTATTTTCTTTATTTTTTACGCATTTTTCATCTAGAAATTAATGAAAGATATAGAGGGAATTGATGAAATTAAATCATTAGTTGATTCATTTTACAGTAAAGTTGTTAAAGACGAAACAATAGGTTATATATTTCAAGATGTTCAAAAGGTAAATTGGAATTTTCATTTATCTCAAATGTATTCATTTTGGCATACCGTTTTATTTGGTGTAATGTCTTATAAAGGCAATCCTATGTTAAAGCATTTTTATGTAAATAAAAATGAGCCTCTTTCTCCTGTTCATTTTAAACAATGGCTTAGTCTTTGGGAAGAAACCATTGACGAGCAATTTGTTGGTATTAAAGCAGACTTAGCTAAGCAAAGAGCAGTTAATATGGCTAATGGAATTCAAAAAACATTAAAGATTATTGACTAATTTTTAAATATTTTTTCTCTGAATTAGTCGAAAAATCAAAACATGAATCAATATATTTTTCAATCTCAAAGGTATTATCGTTTTGTCTAGGCATTATTTTACCTTTTAATTGATTAATGTCATAATCCTTACTCCATTCCTTATGATTTATGACTAGTTCTTTTATTGCATTTATGGCGTATTCAAGTTCTTGATTAGTAGTAGTAGGATGAAATGACATTCTAATCCAACCTGGTTTTTGAGAAACATCGCCTTTATCAATAGAACATGTTATTTCTTTTGATTGTTCTTGATTTACATTCAATAAATAATGACCATAAGTTCCAGCACACGAACAGCCTCCTCGAGTTTGTATGCCGAATTTATCATTAAGCATTTTTACTCCTAAGTTATAGTGTAAGTCATCAATATAAAATGAAAATATAGCTAACCTTTCTTTTGTATTATTAGCTAAAATATGAAGCGTTTTAATTGATTCTAATTCACTCCAAACTAAATCTACTATCTCTTTTTCTCTCAAGGAAATTTGCTCTACTCCCATTTCTCTTTTTAACTGAAAACACATTGCAGTTCGAATCGTTTGGAGGAATGGAGGTGTTCCTCCATCTTCTCGTTCTTCTATATTGTCAACATATTTTTTGCCTCCCCATGGGTTTGTCCAATCAACTGTTCCTCCTCCAGAATGATCAGGAACAAGATTAGTGTATAAATTTTCGTTAAAAATTAAAATACCACTTGATCCAGGTCCGCCTAAAAATTTATGGGGAGAAAAAAATATAGCATCAAGATATCGACCTTTTTTATCGTCTTCATGCATATTAATTTCTACATAGGGTGCAGAACAAGCAAAATCAACAAAACATACTCCACCATGCTGGTGTATTATTTCCGCCATATCCATATAAGGTGTTTTAATTCCTGTAACATTAGAACAGGCTGTTATGGATAATATTTTAGTTTTTTTATGAGAATATTTTGTTAATATTTTTTTAAAATTATCGACACAAACTAAACCTTCTTCATTAGGTTCAATTATCACTAAATCCACTAATGTTTCTAGCCATGTTGTATGATTAGAATGGTGTTCCATATGAGAAATAAATACAACGGGTTTGTCATTTTCTTTTATGTTTATGAATTGCTGGTGAGATTCATGAATTTTTAACCCTAAAATTCGTTGAAACTTATTAATGACATCAGTCATTCCTGAACCAGATGATATTAAAATATCTTTATATGATGCTCCAACATGCTGTTTAATAATTTCTTTGGCCTTGTGATAGGCTTGAGTTGTAATTTTAGCTGTGTCGTTCGTATCAGTATGGGTGTTAGCTACATAGGGATAAATGTTGTTATTTAATTTTTCTTCTATGGTGTTGTATAATCTACCACTAGCTGTCCAATCTGCATATAAAATAGGAATTGATTTATGATAAGGAGTTTGTAGAGTGTGATTAATACCAACGATATTATCACGAAATTTAGAGAAATGATTTTCCATGGTTTTTAAGATGTATTTAAGGTGATAAATCACCCATGCTTTAAGATACTGCAAAGATAATCATTTACATCAATTCGTCGAGTTCTAACCAACGCATTGTCTTATCATCTAATTCTTGGATTATTTCTCCTAATTTTTCACTTTTTTGATTGATTTCTTGAAAGGACAAACCTTCTTGAAGTAAATCTTCTTCCAGTTCTTTTTTAGTCGTTTCTAACTTCTCGATTTCTTTTTCTAATTGTTCGTATTCGTATTTATCTTTAAAACTAACTTTATTAGAACCTTTAGATTTTGTTTGTTGTTTATCTTCTAAACTAGAATTTGTTTTAATCTTTTTTTCTTGTTCTAGTTGTTTTTCTCTGTACTCAGAATAACTGCAGTACTCGTCTTTTATAATGCCTTCACCTTCAAAAACAAAAAGATGTTCGGTGAGTTTATCCATAAAATACCTATCATGTGACACTATTATCAAGCAACCAGAAAACTGTAGTAAAAACTCCTCTAATTTATTAAGGGTTAACAAATCTAAATCGTTGGTAGGCTCATCGAGAATTAAAAAGTTAGGGTTCTTCATCAGTACCATCAATAGATATAGTCTTCTTTTTTCTCCTCCACTTAGTTTTGACACAAAAGTATGTTGTGTTTTAGGTGGAAACATAAAATGCGTTAGCATTTGTGATGCTGTTACTTTTGTGCCATTAGCCATTACAATTACTTCTGCAATGTCTTTTAAGGAATCAACAACTCTTTTATCTTCTTTTAATTGTATACCCTTTTGAGAGAAATAACCATAAACAATGGTTTCTCCAACATTTACTTTACCACTATCAGCAGTTTCATTTTGAGTAAGTATATCTAAAAAAGTGGATTTCCCCACACCATTTTTACCAACTATACCTATACGTTCTCCTTTTTTGAAAGTATAGTCAAAGCCATTAAGTATTTTTAAGTCACCATAGCTTTTGTAGACTTTCTTTAGTTCAAGTATTTTACCCCCTATCCTACTCATTTTGATTTCTAAATTAAGCTCATGCTTAACTTTATTTCTGGAGGCTTTTTCTTTTATCTTATCGAAGTTGGCTATTCTTGCCTTGGATTTGGTAGTACGTGCTTTTGGAGAGTGTCTCATCCACTCCAATTCTTTTTTCAACAACTTACCAGTCTTTGACAAATTAGTGTCGTATATAGCTTCTCTTTCGGCTCTTTTTTCAAGAAAGTAGGCGTAATTACCTGTGTGATGGTACAACTTACCATCTTCTAATTCTAAAATATGATTACAAACTCTATCTAGGAAGTACCTATCATGAGTTACCATAAGTAATGTAATTTTTTGCTGTTGTAAATACTTCTCTAACCATTCAATCATTTCTACATCTAAATGGTTTGTAGGCTCATCAAGTAAAAGTAAATCAGGTTCGTTGAGTAGTAGCAAGGCTAACGATAAACGTTTCTTTTGCCCTCCTGATAAATCACCAACTTTTTGTGTTAAATCACTAATATTAAATCTAAATAATATTTGTTTAATACGACGCTCATAATCCCAAGCATTTGCCTTATCCATTTTATTAGTTAAATCTTCTAAAGCTTTATTATTCAGAGGGTTATCATTAACTTCAATTTGTTTTAAGGTGTTTTGGTATTGCGTTATTAACAAGCTAATTTCAGTTTGGTTTTCGTTAATTAACTCCTCAATAGAATGATTAGCATCAAAATTAGGTTCTTGAGCTAGGTATGCAACTTTTATTCCTTTTCTGAGTGTTACGGTACCTTCATCAGTAATATCTTGACCAGCTATAATCTTAAGCATACTCGATTTTCCAGTACCATTATTGGCTATTAAAGCCATTTTATCTCCTTGGCTTAGTCCAAATGTCAACCCTTCAAATAAGATGCGTTCTCCGTAGTTTTTACCTAAATTTTCAACCGATAAATAATTCATATTACACTGTTTTTTCCAGCAAGATATCCAGTAGTCCAAGCTGATTGAAAATTAAACCCGCCAGTAACACCATCTATATCTAATATTTCTCCACAAAAATATAGGCCTTTATGA
Source organism: Flavobacteriales bacterium (assembly GCA_016779995.1). NCBI lineage: Bacteria > Pseudomonadati > Bacteroidota > Flavobacteriia > Flavobacteriales > Flavobacteriales bacterium. Next base: position 11,561 of record JADHMO010000001.1, on the reverse strand, counting down.
ATTTTACTTTCCATAGTAATGGGGTTAATCTGATGTAATGAAATTCCTCCACATGTCACAAATTCTTCTTTGAATGTTGTCTTACCATTCACCTGATAACTATCATTAAAAAGTACATTTAATAACTTATTACTACTTTTTTTATCTAGTTTATTCCAAGAAATATTACTGTCAATATCTATTTTTTTGAGAAGATACAACCATAATCGATTAGGTAAGTTAAAAGGGTTTTTGTTGGCTATAATTCGCTGACTTTTTTTTATTTCTTTTATACTTTCTAAGTAATCTAATTCATTCAAATTAGACCAATTAACTTGAACGTTAAATTTATAGTTCTTGTCTGCTAATATTCTTGCTCCCCAAGCAGAACACTTTAGAATTGCAGGGCCACTCATACCCCAATGTGTTATGAGTAAAGGACCAGAATGTTTTAGTTTATCACCTTGTATGTGTACACTTACATTTGGTGCCACAACACCCATTAAATCTTTAATATCTTCATTAGGCATATTGAAAGTAAATAATGAAGGCACAGGTTTTTCAATTTCAAGACCAATATCTAAAAGCCATTTTAAGCCTTCAATTTTCGGACTTCCTCCTGATGCAATAATTAATTTATCTACAATAACATCATTATTAATCATATAACCTCTTTCTAGTGGCTTAATATTTTTAACAGGGTTTTGATACTTAATTGAGATCTTGTGTTTATCACATTCATTTTTTAGACAGTCGATAATAGTTTGTGAGTTGTTAGAGAGGGGAAACATTCTGTTATCCTCTTCTGTTTTTAATTCTACTCCCCTTTGTTCAAACCATTCAACAGTATCTTTTGTATTAAAGTGATTGAATGCTTTTTTTAAAAATCCGCCACCTCTAGGATAGTTTTTGGCTAGTTCTGAAATGCTAAAACAAGCATTTGTAACATTGCACCTGCCCCCTCCAGAAATCTTTACTTTGCTCAAAACTTTGTTGGATTTCTCAAAGAGAATAACCTCTGAATTGGAATCAGACGATTGTGCTGTTATGGCTGCCATAAAACCTGCTGCCCCTCCTCCTATTACTGCTATTCTCATATCAGTTCAAATATAAAAAGAAAATGACGAGCAAGACTCGTCATTTTTTAAACCGAATATCTAGTAAGAATTAAATTTTTCTCATTCTTAGACTCAGAGGAGTTACTTCCAAATACTCATCTTCAGCAATGTATTCCATAGCTTCTTCTAAAGAAAATTGTGTCTTAGGTGCTATCTTCATCGCCTCATCAGTGCCAGATTTTCTCATGTTAGTTAATTGTTTTCCTTTTACTAGATTGACTTCTAAATCGTTATCTCTAGAATGTTCTCCAATTACTTGACCTTTATAAATAACATCGGCTGGTCCAACAAAAAAGCGTCCTCTATCTTGAAGCCTATTTAAAGCAAAAGGGGTTGCTGGTCCTTGTTCAGATGAAATAAGAGAGCCTTTTAATCTAGAGGGAATATTTCCTTTGAGAGCTTTAAATTCTCTAAATCGATGTGTCATAACTGCTTGTCCAGAAGTCGAAGTCAACATATTATTTCTCAATCCGATAAGTCCACGTGAGGGAATATCAAATTCTAAATGTTGTAAATCACCTTTTGGCTCCATTACTAGTAAATCACCTTTTCTCATTGTAACTAATTCTATAGCCTTGCCTGAAAATTCTTCAGGAACGTCAATGACTAAAGTTTCGTATGGCTCACATTGAATACCATCAATTTCTTTAACTATAACTTGAGGTTTGCCCACTTGTAATTCATAACCTTCACGACGCATTGTTTCTATAAGTACAGATAAATGAAGAATTCCTCTACCAAATACATTGAATTTATCTTCAGTATCTGTTGGTTCAACTCTTAATGCTAAGTTTTTCTCTGTCTCTTTATATAATCTATCTCTTAGATGCCTTGAGGTAACAAACTTGCCTTCTTTTCCGAAAAAAGGTGAGTTGTTGATAGTAAATAACATACTCATTGTTGGCTCATCAACTTCAATTCGTTTTAATGCTTCAGGATTTTCTAAATCTGAAAGCGTGTCACCTATTTCAAAATCGTCAAGACCAATAATGGCACATAAGTCTCCGCTACGCACTTTATCCACTTGTTCTCTGCCAAGACCCTTAAAAATAAATAACTCTTTAATACGGACTTTCTTTTGTACGCCATCTTTTAAAAGCATATAGTCTTTGCCAGTCATCAAATCTCCTCTAAAGACTCTACCAATAGCTATTCTTCCCTTAAATGACGAATAGTCTAGAGATGTAATTTGCATTTGAGCACTTCCTTCATTATAGGGTGCTTCTGGAATGTTTTCTAGAATAGCATCCATTAGAGGTATGATGTTATCATTTTTAACTTTCCAATCCGTATTCATCCAACCCATTTTGGAAGAGCCGTAAATAGTAGCAAAATCTAGTTGCTCTTCACTAGCATCTAAATTGAACATTAAATCAAAAACTGCTTCGTGAACAATGTCTGGAGTACAGTTTTCTTTATCTACCTTATTAACTACAACGATAGGTTTTAGTCCAAGCTCAATGGCTTTTCCCAAAACAAAACGTGTTTGTGGCATTGGACCTTCAAAGGCATCAACTAGTAAAAGAACACCATCGGCCATCTTTAAAACACGTTCAACCTCTCCTCCGAAGTCGGCGTGACCTGGTGTATCAATGATGTTAATTTTTACATCATTATACATAACGGATACATTTTTAGAAAGTATAGTAATTCCTCTTTCTCTCTCTAAATCGTTATTGTCAAGTATAAGTTCACCAGTATCTTTTCTACTGTCTAAAGTTTCACACTCTTGGATTATTTTATCTACTAAAGTGGTTTTACCGTGATCAACGTGTGCTATGATAGCAATGTTGCGAATGGATTGTTTCATTTATCTTGAATCTCTATTAACTCTAAGTTCTCTACCGTCTATGTATATTCCTTTAAAGCTGTTGGCTAAATTTTTAGAATGGCGATCATCTACCTCAAAAAAGCTACATTTTTTTTGCAAATCAACATCGCCCACATCTGATTTGCGAATTTTTGCTGTTTCCGAAATAAAATCTACTAAATCAGATGTACTAACACCATCTAGTTTACCTACATTAATAAAAAATCTGGCACCTTTCTTATTGGATTTTTTACTCTTTTTATCGGCTTTATCATTTCTTTTGAACTCTGACTTAGAGCGGTCTCTTTTATCTGATTTTCTTTCGCGCCCTTTACTTCTTTTATCAGAATCTACACTAGATGAACGCTTTGAAGCTCTTTCACTTTCATTTAAGTCTTTACTTTTTTTATTGTAATTCAAGGCATCTATTTCCTTAGAAACCAATTTTTCTACGAGTTCTTCATAACTTAAAGAACCTAAAAGCATTTGAATATCAGTTAATAATTTACCGTTTAAATCTTTTCTAATAGGCGAATTTAAAAGATTGGTAGCCCATTTACTAAGGCGTATGTTAAGTATATCCTCAACACTTGGGATACTTATTTTATCAATTGTTATTTTTAGAGCTTTTTCCAGTCCATCTAATTTTCTCATATCCCTATTAGTAAGTAAAGATAATGAAATACCTTTCTTACCAGCTCTAGCTGTACGACCACTTCTGTGAGTATAATAAGACGGGTCGTCTGGAAGAGCATAATGTATAACGTGTGTCAAATCATTGACATCTATTCCCCTTGCAGCGACATCAGTTGCAACCAAAACTTGTAAAGTATGGTTTTTAAATCGCTTCATAACTCTATCTCTTTGGGCTTGGGATAAATCACCATGAAGTGCTTCAGATTGATAGCCACTCTTATTTAAGTCATCTGCAAGTTGTTGGGTTTTTATTCTAGTACGACAAAATATAACCCCTCTAAATTCTTCTTCTACATCAAGAACTCTTTTAAGTCCTTCAAATTTATCTGATGATTTAACAACAGCATATTGGTGCTCTATATTTTCGTTCAGTTGATTTCCTGTAGAAACTTTAACTTCTACTGGATTAGACATATAGCTTTTAACGATATTTCTTATTTCTTTTGGCATAGTAGCTGAAAACAACCACGTGTTTTTAGCATCACCGGTATATGAAAGAATGTCGTCTAAATCTTCTTTGAAGCCCATGTTTAACATTTCATCTGCTTCATCTAGAACAACAAACCTTATTGAAGATAAATCCAAAACATTTCTTCTTATTAAATCTAGCAAACGACCTGGAGTAGCAATAACAATTTGAGGAGTTCTCTTTTTAATGTCCTTCATTTGAACAACAATAGAAGCACCTCCATAAACTGATTGTATTTGAATTTTTGGTAAATACTTAGCAAAAATTTCTAGTTGACCAGCAATTTGTTGGCCTAGTTCTCTAGTAGGCGCAAGAATTAAGGCTTGGGTTGTTCTTTCATCAGTATTAATCCAATCGAGTAACGGTAAACCAAATGCAGCGGTTTTACCTGTACCAGTTTGTGCTAAACCGATAAAATCCTGTGGCTTTTCACTTAAAAGAGGAATGGATTGTTCTTGTATGGGAGATGGCTTTTCGAAACCGAGTTCAGGAAGAACTTGTAAAAGTGGTTTTGAAAGTCCTAATTCTGAGAAACTTTTCAAATTATAATAGCTTGATTAAATATTTTGCAAAAGTACCCTTTTTTATCTCTAAAGAACTATAAAAGTATAAAACAAAAAAAGCCTCTTCGAATAAAGAGGCTTTCTAGATAGAATAATCTAAAAAACTAAGCTTTCTTTAAGAAAGGAAGACCAGTTTTTGGGTTTTCAACTACTTTTTTACCAGCAGGAACTGCATCTAAACCAGTACTACGCTCGTCTTTTGAGAAATAATAAATAGTTTGAACTCTTCCTGTTGATTTTAAAGTTACGTCTTTTGAGTTAAGGTAATAAGTTGTTCCTTTACTATTAGTATGCGAAAATGCCATAATTAAAGTTTTTAAATTAAATATTTGTTTTTTATTCAGAGGTCAATTTATAAAAAAATTGATTCTACTAGATGTTTTTATATCTTTTTTAAGAAAATAATTATTGACAATATAAAATTTAATTCATCGACTATTTTAAGAATCTTCATTTTAAAATTTATAAATCAATATTTCGACTTTCTTGATTTACTAGATATGAAAATGAATTTTAAATAATTATTTCAGATGAAAATACTAATTATAATTTATAAGTTGTTGATTACCAATATTTTAAGATATATAAGTGTGATTTATACAATTAGACCGAATTTTATCTTTGAAATTGAAATGAAATATAAAAAACCATACTAATAACTCTTAATTAAATTTCAAGTTATTGCACTAGATAAGGACAAAGAACTTACTCAAATAAAAAAGTTATCAACAGAGAAAAAGCGATTTAATCCAATTTTTTTACACTAAAAATAACTCAAAAGAAGTATTGAAAGCTAATATAATTATGACTTCCTTGTGAAAACCAATGATTTTTCAGTCGAAAAATCCTCATTAAAAACATAACCCTCACTATCAAATGCTTTTAAATCATTTGGGTTTTTGATTTTATTCTCTAAAACGTAGCGGCTCATCAAACCTCTAGCCTTTTTAGCAAAAAAACTTATAATCTTATACTGACCACTTTTCCAATCTTTAAATACAGGTGTTATAACTTCTGCATTTAGTGATTTCATATCTATAGATTTAGAATACTCATTGGATGCTAGATTTAGTAAAAATTGAGAGTTAGTGCTTTCTAAATTAGCATTTAGTTCAGAAGTAATATGATTAGACCAAAAATCATAAAGTGAAATTGAATTGTTTATACTAATCTTTGTGCCCATTTCAAGTCTATAAGCTTGAATCAAATCTAATGGCTTGAGTATGCCGTATAAACCTGATAGTATTTTAAAATGAGTTTGGGCATGACCAATAGCATTTGATGATAATGATGTAGCATCTAAGCCTTTATATACATCTCCAGTAAAAGCAAAAATAGCTTGCTTTGCATTTTCAAGATTAAAAGGAGTTTTATAATCTTGGTATCGATTGGCATTCAAAAGCCCTAAATCTTTACTGATATTCATCAATTTGGATAAATCTTCAGGCGAATAATTTTTCAATACATTAACTATCTTTTGACTTTTTTCAAGAAATAAAGGCAAACTGTAATCAGAAATAGGGGCTTTATTGTCAAAATCGAGTGATTTTGCAGGAGAAACAATACTAATCATATATTTATACTTGTTTTTTAAAATACAAACGATTTCATTTGCAGGCTAAAATTAGACAATTTTGAGAAACTTTACACAAAAGTATAGCTTGTTGACAATGCACCTAATAGTAGTTCTTTTAGGCTTGACTGGTGTTCTCGGTAAGCTTATAGATACTGGTTCTACTGTATTGGTATGGTATCGTATGCTTATTGCCTTTTTATTTTTGAGTATTTACATATATTTTAAAACAAACTCAATAAGAGTTTCAAGAAAACATTTCATTCAAATCATTAGTATTGGTTGTATTGTTGCAGCGCACTGGTTATTCTTTTTTGAAAGCATAAAAGTGTCCAATGTTTCTGTAGCTGTGGTTTGTATGGGTACCTCTTCCCTATTTTCTTCTATTCTAGAGCCACTAATTATCAAAAGAAAAATATTTCTTAGGGAGATTATATTAGCTGTTTTAGTACTTATAGCAATCGGAATTGCTATGAATGCTGACTTTTCTTATGTTAAAGGATATGTATATGGTATTGCTGCAGCATTCTTAGCAACTTTATTTACAATTTTAAATGCTCTGTACGTAGATAAAGTAGAATCAGAAAAAATAACTTCTATTGAAATGCTAGGCGGCTTTCTTTTTGTCTGTATATATATGTTGTTTTCTAATTCATTTTCTTTAGCCGACTTAGTTATTAGTTGGAATGATATATTTTACCTAATTATACTAGGGGGGCTATGTACTAGCTTTGCCTTTGTAGTTAGTATAGAAGTTATGAAATTCTTATCTCCGTATAATGTAATAATGGCGGTAAACCTCGAACCTATATATAGTATAATACTAGCATTGGTGCTGTTTGGAGAATCCGAGAGCATGAATTTTTCTTTTTATCTAGGAGCAGTATTGATTATTGGTGCAGTCAGTTTAGATGGTTATTTAAAGAAAAAAGAAGATAAAAAATCTATAAAATAGAAATTAGTAATATTCGTTATAACTCTATATTTTTGAACCTCAATTTTATAATACTATGAGAAAATACTTGTTTTATACGCTATTGTTTTTAGTTGTAATTAGTAATAATTCTTTTTCACAAGATGCCTACAGGTTTGAAGGTCAAGTTAGAGGATTACAAGATTCAACTTGTATGCTGGCTTATTATTATGGGGATAAGCAATTTGCAAAAGATACTGCTGAAATAGATAAAGAAGGCCGCTTTGTATTTAGTGGTGATGAAACCTTAGACCACGGCATGTATATGGTAGTATTACCAGATGGAAATTATTTTGAAATGGTAGTGACTGAAGATCGCTTTTCGTTCACCACATCTCTAGACAATTTGATTGGAGATATGAAATTTACTAATTCTTACGAAAATGAAAAGTTTTACGGATATATGCAGTTTATCTCCGAAAAGCAAAAAGCCCTAAAAGAGCTACAATCCAAAAAAGAAAATGTTAGCGAAAAAGAAGCTAAAAGTATTGATATACAAATTGAAGAAATGGGCAAAGTAGTAATGGATTTTCAAACTAATTTCACATCTAATAACCCTGATATCTTATTCAGCAAAATATTAAATGCAAGTAAAGATGTTGAAATGCCGAAACTCCCATTATTAGCTGATGGTACTGACGATAAAGATTTACAATTTAAATATTATAAATCTCACTTTTTCGACACCTTTGATTTTTCTGATGATAGATTACTAAGAACCCCTGTATTTCATAGTAAAATAAATACCTATTTAGAAAACTTAACAGCTAAAACACCAGATTCTCTCATAGTTTCTTGTGACTACCTTATTGAAAAATCACGAGCAAATCCAGACGTATTTAGATATGTTGTCTCGTATCTGACTTCCACATATGAACGTTCTAAAATAATGGGTTTAGAGAAAGTATTCGTGCATCTAGTAAATAAGTATTACAAAACCAATGAGGTAACTTGGGTTGATGAAGCTCAAATGTTTAAAATTATTGATAGAGCTGAAACTATAGAACCTCTGATGATTGGCTCTAAAGCTCCAAATTTAGTGCTTAGAGACTCCTCAGATATTATTCATAATATGTATCAAGTCAACAAAGATTTAACTATGGTTATTTTCTACGACCCTGATTGTGGACATTGTAAAAAAGAGATACCTGTAATAAAGCAAAATTATGACGAATGGTTAAATGATGGAATTAGTATTGAAGTCATAGCAGTAAGTGTAGAGTTAGACCGAGAAAAATGGGTTGATTTTATTAATACATACGACATTGGCGATTGGACAAATGTTGCCGAATTTAAAACCTTTGTTGATGGTGAGTTCAATAGACAAAACGACCCTTATGTTACACCCTTTCCTTATATTAAACAGTTGTACGATATAAACGGAACACCAAAAGTATATCTATTAGATAAGGATAAAAATATTTTGGTTAATGCTATAAAAGGAAATATTGGAGTAGAACAATTGTCTGAAGTAGTTCTTAAAGAGGCAAAAAAATAACAGATTTGTTATGTTAATAATTAAGTTGTTATATCTTTACAATCTTAATTAATTAATTTTTAAATCATGAAAAAACGACTACTCTTATGCCTATTGGCATTCGGCACTCTTGGTTTATTAGCACAAGACTTGCCTCAAAATCCAGAACCTGGTAAATGTTATGTTAGGTGTACCACTCCCGACATATACGTCAATGAAGAAGTAAAGGTACAAATCAAACCCTCTTACAAAATAATCAAAACCATTCCCGCTAAATTTGAAAAAAGAACAGAAAAAGTTCTAGTAAAGGCAGAGGAGAAAAAATTAAAAGTTATTCCTGCAAAATGGGGTAAAGAAGTGATAGAGTATGTAAAAAAAGACGGTTCATCTATACTTACTCCAACAGCTGCAAAATTCAATAATGACGTTGAAACTATTGAGATTAAGCCAAAATACGCTCAATGGGAAATGGGTGATTCAAACCCTGATTGTGAATCTAACAACCCAGATGATTGTAAAATATGGTGCTACAAAGGATATCCTGCTGAATTTAAAACCATTAACATTAAAAAACTAGACCAAAACGCAAATGTAAATAGAAACCCTATCGAATCTGAAAAAGCTACATATACTAGAAAGATAATAACAGAACCAGCAAGAGTTGTAGAAGAAATAATTCCGGCTGAATATGCAACAATCACTAAGAATGTGAGAGTTGAAGATGCTAAAACTATTGAAGAAATAGTACCAGCAGAATACGTTACTATTACTAGAGAAGTTTTAAAAGAAAAAGGTGGTTTAACACAATGGAAAGAGGTTGACTGTAGTTTGGTTGAATACCAAGTACTACCAATCAATTGGGATTTAAATAGTTATGTACTAACCAATCAAGCTAAAAGCATAATTGATAACAAGTTACTCCCTATTTTAGCTAATAACCCTACTGCTAAACTTGAAATTGCTTCTCATACTGACTCGAGAGGAACTGATGAGTCTAATCAATTACTTTCTGAAAGAAGAGCACAAGCTGTTGTAAACTATCTCCAAGAAAGAGGTATAAACTCAAGCTTATTAGTTGCTAATGGTTACGGAGAGAAAAGACTTAAAAATAGATGTTCTGATGGAGTATCTTGTACAGAAAGAGAACATGCTGTAAATAGAAGAACAGAGTTTAGATTGATTAATAACTAAAAATTAACTGGAAGTAAAAAAAAAGGCAAACAAAAAATGTTTGCCTTTTTTTTATCTAAAGAAAACATCAGTAGCACCACCAGAATACCTCATGTAATCTGAGTCTTTAAAATCAAGTCTAAATGAGTACAATAAATTATGTACTTCTTTTCTTAATACACCTTGGCCTTTTCCGTGAATGATTACTAATTTATGAACTTTAGCTTTTAATGCTTTATGAATGATATTTTCACACTTATCCAATTGATAGTTAACTATTTCATAATTACTCATGTGATAAAAATTGTCAACTAAATTTTCAATATGAATATCAATTTCCCAAACCAATGGTGTTTTAGATTTGAAAATGGAATCTTTTTGCACTTTTTTAGTTAACTTTTTAAATCCATCAGGAACATAGGTTGTTTTTAAACTTTTCTCTAGGTCTTCATTAACTTTAATAATAGAATTTAATGAATGTTTTTCTTCAAAACCTTCATTAGTTAATATTATGTATAAATCACCTAATATTGAAATGACTTCGCCACCTCCTTCAGAGTCTAAAAACTTTATTTTATCCCCTATTCTTATTTTATTGTCCATAATGTAAGGGGTAAAAAGTCAGTTTGTTTTGTGATAACTTAAATGCTGGCATAGGTACCTTAATAAAGCTCAATATTTTTAGTGCTTTGTCTAAAAACTTTTTATCAGTTTTTATCTTTCTCAAATTGACATCTAAACTAGCATAAAATTCTCTGTACGTTCCTTCTTCATGGGGGTTGCCATTATACATACCATCGGCACCATATCCAATAGCCACATTCAACCAATCTGGCAATGATGTGTTTTTAAAAGCATTTATATTGAACGACAACCAATAGACTTGACCGTTATAATCTTTTATTGACTGTTGAAGTAAATTTGAACCTAATAAATCCGGTCTGTATTTGGCGTATTCACTGGGTTTAAAAGAATACTTCATTTGTATTCTTTGTTCATTCCACAGAAGTTCTTGACCAATAAATACAAAAGTTCCACTTGTATTTGCTATTAAATCTCCCCAAGAAGCTCCCCATTCTTCCGAAAAACCATCTAAAGTTTCAATGGTGGTTAGAAAAAATGCACCATACAAACCACCATACCACAATGCTTTTTTTTCACTTACACCACCCCATTCCATTAGGTCTTTACCTAACATACCTACTTGATAAGCAGTTGTAGCATGTCCTACTTTATCCATTTGCAACCAATTGGAATTATCATTAATCCAATGAAAACTACTCTTAGGATAGTCCTTATACCACAAATCGTTAAGAGCATACATTGTAGTAGAATACAGCACTATTTCAGTACCAAGGGCAATGTGGAATGCTCTAGTACTATCAGCCTTTTGAGCAAAACTGATTTGACTCAATAAACATATACAAACTATCAAGCTCCTCATTGTGCAAATATAGTTAGTACCTTTTTGAAATCTTACTATTTGATTTGAATTGTTTATATATCTTTGCTTAAGTAAAAAAAATAAGCAATGATTGAAGCTAATAATCCAAATTTAAAAACTTGGTTAGAGGTAATACAAAGTAGTGACTTCCCAATACAAAATATCCCTTTCGGAATAGCAAATATTAACAACAGTAAATTCGGAGTAAGCCGAATTGGTGATACAGTAATAAACCTATCAAAGTCGTATGAACTAGGGGCATTTCATGGTATCCTTTCTGAAAACTATT